>JAGHDR010000156.1 GCA_021159825.1 Deltaproteobacteria bacterium
ACCGCAGGCACCTCTTATTTACCCCCCTGTTTTAAATCTTAGACGATTTTTCGCAGGGTTTCGGTTAGTTGTTCCCAAAACACTCCCTGAGTTTTGATTTGAGGCGGTTTTGCATGTCTCCGGGTATCTCTTCCTGAGCGTTTTTTTTGCAAAGGTCGATGGTTTTTTTAAGCGCGTCAAAACAATCCCGGCATTCAGGGCACTCTTCGAGGTGCTGTTCAATCTGTTGGCAGTCGTCGGGTCCCAGTTCACCGTCCAGATACTCGGAAATCCTTTCAAAATTTTTCTTGCAGTCCTCCTTCATACGCTTTTTCCCTCCTGGTAGGCGTGGGAAATTTTTTCCCGCAGGGCCATGCGTGCCCGATGGAGTCGGGTTTTCACCGATTCGATGCTGATTCCCAGGATGTCGGCGGTTTCTTTGGTGCTGAACCCTTCAATGTCCCTGAGATTGAACACCAGTTTGTATTTATGCGGAAGGGTTTTGATGGCATTGCTGATGACCGCTTTCATTTCCGCCTGTAGTACTTTGTCTGACGGATCATCGGACCAGTCGGGAATGTCATAGGTCTCGAAGGTTCCGTCTTTGTTCATAAAGGATTCCAGGGATAGCTCACGATCCGGCTCGCATTTTTTCTTTCGCCGCTTTCGAATACAGGCCGTAGCGGCAATTTTAAACAACCAGTTTTTCAGTTTCGTCTCTTCCCTGAAGCTGTTCAGATATTTGAAGGCATTGAGAAAGGTATCCTGCGTAATATCTTCGGCGTCCTGAAGCTGACCGCACATCTTGAGACCGAAAATGAAGATCCGGTTTTCATATCGATCCACGATGGTTTCCATGGCTTCCATGGAGCCTTCTTTGAATTGCGCGATCAGGTGGTGATCCGTCACGTCTGTGGCGATGGCTGTCACGGTTACGTTTTCCTATTGAAAATCATGCATATTTCCCGGTGATTTTTCATCATTTGAGGTGGCTTCAACATCTTTCTTGAAATGCCGCCACGGTAAAGGTATTCTACACGTTGCTGATCTCATGGGAAGGATTATTTTTTCACAAATTCGAGAAGAGATTCCCTTGTATATTTTCATCTATATTTTCAAACGGTTTTTCGGACATCTCAAAAAGGAACGTTTTTATCGGGTGGTGATCATGGTGCTTCTGCTGGTTGTGGGCGGCGGCGTGGCACTGGGTGTTTTTGAGAAAAATCTGAGTTTCTTTGATGCGCTGTGGTGGTCGGTGGTAACGGTGACAACGGTGGGGTACGGTGATATTTCGCCGGTAACGCCCGGCGGGCGAATTGTGGGCGTGTTGTTGATGCTGTTGGGAATCGGTTCCATCGGTATCCTGACCGCTACCCTTGCCGGTCTATTCGTGGAGAACAGGCTTATGGAAAATCGGGGTATGAAAAAGGTGCGAGTGGAAAACCATTTTGTGATCTGCGGCTGGAATTTCAATGGCGCCGACATTGTCTCAGAATTAAGGTCCGATAGAAAAGGGAGGGACCGGCCTCTTGTGGTGGTGGCATCCCTTGAGGAAAAGCCCCTGGATGATCCGAATCTTCACTTTGTAAAGGGTGAGGTAAATCGGGAATACCTGGAACGAGCCAATATGAAGGCGGCCAAGGTTGCCATTCTGCTGGCCGATGACCACTTGAATGCGGAAGCCAGGGACGCCTGTACCATTTTGAATGCTCTTACCATCAAGAACCTTTATCCGAAGGTTTATATTTGCGCTGAACTGATCGGGTCTGAAAACGTTGATCACGGCCGTATGGCCGGCGCCGACGAAATCATTGTGAGCGGCGAGTTGAGCACCAATCTGCTGGTGCGGGGTGCTCTGGATCATGGCATTACACGGATGATTACGGAGCTGGTCAGCAACCGTTACGGTGATGAACTCTACAAAATAAAAGTTCCCGCATATCTGGCGGGATCCGCTTTTCTGAAAGTGATGTCAAAATTGAAAGAGGAGCACGATGTGCTTTGCTTGGGGCTGGAAAGGGGCGAGGATGGAAAACTGATCCCCAATCCGGAAAAAGACTACCGGGTTGGGGCATCGGATTACTTGGTCGTGATATCGGACAAACGCCCCCGGATTTCTTGAAAAGTGACAAAAGATTCGGGTGGTTTCCCCCCGAGACCCTGACGGAATACATCAAAACCCAAAACTGATTTGCAGGGATAATCCATGAAAATTGTAAAACGAATTGAAGATGCTGTAAATGCCGAAAACATTCCCCGTGGCGCTATTATTTATACCGGGGGAAATGCGGGTACTCCAGTGATGCTTCTGCGGCAACTGGCGATGGATGATGCCATAAAGGGGGTGACACTGTTGAGCGTCCTGTTGCTCGGAGAAGTTCAAGAAATTTTCTCGAAAAAAACGTGCAAGCGCATTGAACATCGGGTTATTTTCAACGGACCTCATTCGAGGAAAGCCATGAATGCCGGCAAAGCCGGCTATCAACTGCTGCACCTTTCAGACATACCCCGCCAGATGAAGCAATATGTGAAGCCCGATACTGTTTTTCTCAGTGTAGCCGGGCCTGACAACGGAGGAAACTTCAGCTATGGAACCAGCGTGGAGGGCTGCATGGCCGCAGTTGAATCGGCAAAGGCTCGTGGAGGTCTCGTCATTGCCGAAAGAAATGCAAGGATGCCGTTTGTTATGGGGACAACCATTCATGAACGTGAAATCGATTTCCTGCTGGACACGGATTATCCCATTCCAGCCAGTCCGGTACACAACCCGGACAATCGAGCAAAAAGAATTGCTCAAATGATTGCCAATCTCTACATAAAGGACGGCTGCACTCTTCAATTCGGTCTGGGAGAAATTCCGGAGGCAATTACCGACGCTATTTTGAAAAATGGGGTGAAGGATCTCGGAATTCACACGGAGCTGTTCGCGGATGCTATGCGGATCCTCGTTGAGAGGGGGGGTTGTTACCCATCATTACCTGGATTCTACCTTTTCCGTAGCCACCGTTTTCCTCTCCAAATCAGCCTACGGCTACGACTGGCTGAACTTCAACAGTTCCGTTCAGAGTCGTCCTTCGGATTTCACAAACCACATCCCCATCATCGCCAAAATGCCTAGAATGGTGTCCATCAACAGTGCTATCGGGACAGACCTTCACGGCAATATCTGGGCGGATTCTTTGAATGCCACCAGCATTTACAGTGGGATCGGTGGACAAGCCGATTTCATTCGAGGGGCCTATCTTTCCGACGGGGGTGTTCCGATCATTGCCATGAAATCAACGACCGCCGACGGCAAATCAAAGGTGATGCTGCGGA
>JAGHDR010000278.1 GCA_021159825.1 Deltaproteobacteria bacterium
CCTCAAGACCCTGTCACCGGGGATGCCGTGACAGATGACTTCGTTTACGGAAACACAAACGCTTTTTGGAAACCCGCGGTAACCGAGCGGCGCCGGTGTGGCGCCGTTTTTAAGGGTGTAATCGTGAACAAGGGTGTTGATGTCATCTGTTGTCATTCCGACCCGAATTGAGTCTTCAACCAGGTCAAGGGTTTTCAGGGCAAGACGTCCTGCCTTTTTTATGCCTTCAATATCTCTTGTTTCTTTGACGCGAATGCCATGTTTTTGAAGATATAAACGCTTATTATTGTTATTGGGAAGTGAACCCTCCTTATGGAGACAGCATTTTTTATACTTCAGCCCGCTTCCACAGGGGCAGGGGTCATTACGGCGTACCTTCGTGCTTTTGTTTTTCATCAGGATTTTTTCAACCTCTGGTTAAAATTTTCAATTTTATAAAATTTAAGCGTGGATTCAATTCCTTAACCCTTGAATCGTGTATCACGGAGTGCTATAAGGGCTGCACTATAGCAGGGCGTGGTTTCGAGGTCAATGATCTGAAACCCTGTTCATGAGAGGTTCAAATGATACGCAAGGTCAATAATATGGGCAATATGGGAAAAAATAATCAGAAAACCGCTTTGATTCTGGGTGTTTCCGGTCAGGATGGGTCTTATCTGGCAAAATTCCTTCTGGCAAGGGGCTACCGGGTTGTCGGCGCTTCGCGGGACGCTCAAATGTCCTCTTTTGCCAATCTGAAACGCTTGGGGATTTATGACCGGGTAGCGCTCGAATCCGTATCCCTGAACGATTTTCGAAGCGTGCTGCAGGTTTTAAAAAAGGCGCAGCCAGGCGAAGTCTATAATCTTGCCGGACAGACTTCGGTGGGGCTCTCTTTTGATCAACCCGTTGAGTCATTTGAAAGCATCAGCATCGGCACACTGAACCTCCTGGAAGCCATTCGGTTTTTGAATATCCCAATCCGTATCTATAATGCGGGATCCAGCGAATGCTTCGGCAACACGGAAGGCATCTCAGCCAATGAGGAGACGCCCTTTCGCCCCAGGAGTCCCTATGCCGTTGCAAAGGCGGCCGCTTTCTGGCATATGGCCAATTACCGTGAAGCTTATGGGCTTTTTGCCTGCTCGGGGCTTTTGTTTAATCACGAGTCCCCTTTGCGACCGGAGCGGTTTGTGACCCGCAAAATTGTAAATGCCGCCTGTCGTATCGCAAAAGGAAGCGGCGAGGTTCTGGAACTGGGAAATATTGAGGTTGAGCGTGATTGGGGATGGGCGCCTGAATACATTGAGGCCATGTGGCGCATACTTCAGCAGGAAAACGCGGAGGACTTTGTGATCGCCACCGGGGAAACCAACAAGCTGGCGGATTTTGTTCGTGAAGTGTTTGATGCGGTTGATTTAAATTGGCACGATCATGTAAAGACCAGTGAGAGTCTGCTCCGGCCGACGGATATTTTAACGGTCAAGGCGGACCCGGGGAAAGCTCAGCGAAAGCTGGGATGGAAAGCCCGATATAAGATGAAAGAGGTGGCACAAAAGATGGTGGAAGAAGAGTTTAATGAAATACTGGGAGTAAAAAAAATATGAAAAGAGCACTGATCACCGGGATTACCGGTCAGGATGGCGCCTATCTGGCCGAGCTGATGTTAAAGAAGAATTATGAGGTCCACGGCATTAAGCGCAGGGCTTCCCAATTTAATACGGACCGCATCGATCACCTTTACCAGGATCCCCATGAATCAGAGAGACGGTTTGTGCTTCACTATGGAGACCTGACGGATTCCACCAATCTCATCCGCATTATTCAGCAGGTTCAGCCGGATGAGATCTACAATCTGGCGGCCCAGAGCCACGTTCAGGTATCTTTCGATACCCCTGAATATACAGCCAATGCGGATGCACTGGGGGCGCTTCGCCTCCTTGAGGCTATCCGCATCCTGGGGCTTGAAAAGAAGACGAAATTCTACCAGGCGTCTACCTCGGAGCTTTACGGGCTGGTTCAGGAAACACCGCAAACCGAGAAAACCCCGTTCTATCCGCGGTCTCCCTACGCGGTGGCAAAACTCTACGCGTACTGGATTACGGTCAATTACAGGGAGGCATACGGTATTTTCGGGTGCAACGGCATTCTGTTCAATCACGAATCCCCCATACGGGGTGAAACCTTTGTAACACGAAAAATTACCCGGGGCCTGGCGCGGATCAAGCTGGGATTTCAGGATTGTCTTTATCTGGGAAACCTGGACGGAAAGCGGGACTGGGGGCATGCACGGGATTATGTGGAACTGATGTGGCTGATGCTTCAGCAGGAGCAGCCGAAGGATTATGTGATTGCCACAGGTCAGCAATACTCGGTCAGGGATTTCGTCAATGTGGCGGGCAGAGAGGTGGGTATTGACATCCGCTGGGAAGGGACGGGTGTTGAGGAAAAAGGGTATGATCGAAATACGGAAAAATGCATCGTTGCCGTTGATGAACGGTATTATCGTCCTACCGAGGTGGAAGCCCTTCTGGGAGATGCAAGCCTTGCGAGGGAGGCATTGGGTTGGAAACCCAAAACCTCATTTAAGGAGATGGTGGCGGAGATGGTGGCTTGGGATCTGAAAGAAGCAAGCCGGGATCTGCTCTGCAGGAACGAGGGATTTTCCGTCAAGAATTATTTTGAGTAACGCGTGCCATCTGCGTTGGGATGAAAAAAATTATTGACAGAAAGGCGCTTCACTGATATTAATCTATGTTTTTAATTTTAGAGTGGCTCCTTGTCCCCCAGCTATGGGGGACCAAATAAACCCTCTAATAAAAAGACTTTTTTAGGGGATGACCGAAAGGAGAAAAAACGAATGAGGTATTATGAAACCCTTTATATCATCAACCCGAGTTTAGCGGAAGAGGACTACCGTGCCGTTGTCGCTAAATTTACCGATGCTGTGGAGAAAAACAAAGGTGTTGTGACGAAGGTGGATGAGTGGGGGAAAAAAACGTTAGCCTACGACATTAAAAAATTTGACAAAGGTTTTTATGTGCTTCTTCAATATTGTGGAGAGGCGGGTTTAACGGCGGAACTCAAAAGAGAGCTGGGTCTGGATGACAGAGTTCTTAAGTACCAGACCATTAAATTGAGTGATGATGCTGATCTTGAAAAACTGAGGCCAAAGCCCGATCCAGGCGAAACCGAATCAGTTGAAGCAGTCGAAGCAGTCGAAGAGGCGGCAGATTCAGAGGAAGCAGACGCGGAAGGCGAGGGTGAAAAAGATGGCTTATAATCGATCCTTTAACAAAGACGGCGGCGCAAACCGAAACAGAGGCAAATTCCGAAAAACTTACCACAGGCGAAAAGTGTGCAAGTTCTGCGCGGACAGCAGCCTTTCCATTGATTACAAAGACATAAAAATTCTCAGGTATTTCACGACTGAACGGGGCAAAATCACGCCGTGCAGGATTTCCGGGAATTGCGCCAAGCACCAGCGCATGCTGGCCGTGGCCATCAAGCGGGCTAGAAATATTGCGCTTTTGCCCTACACGACGTCTATTGTCAGATAATCCCAAATCCTTAAAAAAGCACTCTGGATCCGCTTCAGAGTGCTTGAGGCTTTTTGCCTTCCCTGAAATCCGATGAAAACGACAGATGTGTTGGGGTGTGTTGGAGGGGCCGCGTTCCTTCTTTTTGCCTCGGCCTGGATCCCTTTTATAGGCCCTTTTTTCAGCCTCCTGACGCCATTGCCGTTTCTCTGTTACGCAACCCGCCTCGGCCTCCGCCAGGGGATAAAACTTGCGGCGGTAGCCGTCTTTGCCATTGGACTTCTTGCCAACCTCATGGGGCAGCCGCAGGCCGTAATTTTTGTTATTGAGTTCAGTATCATTGGTATGGGTCTATCGGAGCTTTTCAGGCGGGAGCTGGCACTTGGCCAAACATTGTTGCTGGCAACGGTCTTCATGTTGTTGCTGGGACTGGGGTTACTTTTTTTTATCGGTTTATCGAAAAGCATGGGTCCCATCGAGATGATTCTTGCTTATATGGTGGAACATCTCAATGCTACCATCGCGGCTTATAAGGATGTGAGTGTGGAAGGGACGGATGCACAGGCTTTGGAAACCTATGCGAAAGCGTTCATGTTGGTCATTTCCAAAATTTACCCGTCCCTCATGATTATCGGTATGGGCTTTGCGCTCTGGTTGAACATCGTCATTGCCAAGCCGCTCTTCAGGTTGTGGAACCTCAAGTATCCGCGATTTGAGCCCATGGATCGCTGGCAGTCCCCTGAATGGCTGGTATGGGGCACCATCATTTCCGGTTTTGCGCTATTTTTGTTATCAGGGAGTATCGAATTTCTGGCCATAAACGCCCTGATTGTTATTTTGGCCATCTATCTTTTTCACGGGCTATCCATCGTGCTGTTCTTTTTGAATAAGTTTAAGGTTCCCACATGGATCAGGGTCGGTGCGTATGTCTTGATCATGGTTCAGCAGCTTTTTTTTGTGGTGCTGATACTCGCCGGTTAGTTTGACCAGTGGGCTGATTTCAGGAGAATTCATCGAAGAGCCGATAGCTGAAGCAGGCGACGGAGGACAATCAAATGGAAGTAATTTTAAGACAGGATGTGGATGAACTGGGCCTTGAAGGGGACATCGTCGAGGTGGCCAAAGGCTATGGACGAAACTTTCTGATTCCGCAGTCCATGGCTTTGGAAGCTACGGAACACAATAGAAAGGCCCTTGAACTGCAGCGAAAAAAAATTGAGTTGAAACGGGTAAGGGTCAAAGAGGACGCGGAAAAAGTCAAAGCGGTAATGGAAGAGGTCGTGTTGACTTTCTCACAGAAATCAGGTGAAGAGGGAAAGCTATACGGCTCTGTCACATCCATGGATGTCGCGTCACAGCTCAAGGACCAGGGTATTGATATTGATAGAAGGAAAATCGTACTGGAAAAACCCATCAAGGAATTGGGTGAATTTCAGGTAGAGATTAAGATTTATCCCGAAGTCAGCGCGGCCATCAAAGTTGTGGTAAAAGCGGACGAGGAAGCTTCGGAAAAATAAGGTGCTTGTCCCATGTCCGGAAACAACGATCGAACCGCCCGTTTTTCCCCCAAAGTTCCGCCCCACAACCTGGAGGCGGAACAGGCTGTGCTGGGGGGGGTGTTGTTAAACAATGATGCCATGAACCAGCTCATGGACATCCTTTCTCCCGACGATTTCTACCGAGAGGCGCACGCCACCATTTTTGCAGGGATGGCTCTTTTGTATAACGAGAGCGAACCCATTGATATTATAACGCTTTCAGAAGTTCTTGCCCGAAAAAACCAGGTGGAAAAGGTGGGTGGCGTTGATTATCTGGCGGTTCTGGTTCAGTCGGTCTCCACTTCAGCGGGAATTGTCTATCATGCGGAAATCATCAGGCATGCCTCGGTACGGAGGCAGTTGATTTCAGCGTGTTCGAACATTTCGGAATTATGCTTTCAGGAGCAGGATGATGCCGAGGATGTTCTTGAAAATGCCGAACAGACAATTTTCAATATCGCTCAATCGCAGATCAAAGAGGGTTTCCAGAGCCTGAGTCACGTCATCAAGGGCAGTATGGAGAAGGTGGTGAAGGCGGGGGAATCCGATGGATTCCTGACGGGCATCACCACCGGGTTTGAACGTTTTGATCATCTGACCGCGGGCCTTCAACCGTCGGACCTGATTATTGTAGCCGGCAGGCCGAGCATGGGGAAGACGGCGTTGGCCCTGAATATGGGGTACAACGCTGCCAAAAGCACAAAAAAAGGGGTCGCTGTCTTTTCCCTCGAAATGTCCAAGCAACAATTGGGAATCCGTTTGTTGGGATTTGAATCCAGGATTGACGCCACCCGGTTAAGAACCGGAAGGCTCAAAAAGGACGAGTGGCAGGAATTGATCGATTCCGCTGATCGTCTTTCGGAAATTCCCATTTACATCGATGACAGCTCCGCCATCAGTGTGCTGGAAATGAAGGCCAAATGCCGAAGGCTCAAGAAAAGAGGCGAATTGGGCCTTGTGATCGTGGATTACATGCAGCTGATCTATGGGCGAAGCTCAGCGGAATCCCGGCAGTTGGAAATGTCGGAAATTTCCAGGGCTCTCAAAGGGCTGGCCAAGGATCTCGATATCCCCGTGGTGGCACTGTCCCAGCTCAACCGAAAGGTGGAGGACAGACCGAATAAGCGGCCTCAGCTGGCCGACTTAAGAGAAAGCGGCGCCATTGAACAGGATGCGGATGTGATTGTGTTTATCTATCGGGACGAGGTTTACAACCCCCAATCGGAGGAAAACCAAAATACCGCGGAGATTATCATCGGAAAACAGCGAAACGGCCCAACGGGGTTATTTAAATTAACCTTCCTGAAAGAACTGACCCGGTTCGAGAATTTCATTCAGGAAGATGTTCCTATGTAAAAAAGCGGTTGTCAGTTGTCAGTTATCAGTTTCCAGTTCACGGTTTTTTAACCGGAAACCGTTGTTAAGCGCTTTTCCATCCCGCCGAACTCATTTTCCTGTTTCCTTTCTTTACCACCAGGCACTCACACCCCGGCAACGAATTTATAAACCGAATGCCTTTTTTCGGTCGCATGACAAATACGCTGGTGGACAAAGCATCTGCGTCCATGGCTGTTTCGGCTGTAACGGATACGCTGTCGCTGGCACTGGGAGAAAAGCCGCTGTGTGGGTTCACAATATGGTGGAACATTTTTTCTTGGTCAAAATAGACTTCATAATTCCCGGACGTGGCGATGGCGCCGTCCGTCATCCTAATTTTGTCCGGATACCGTTGCCTCTTACGGGGGTCCTGTACCGCAATGGTCCAGGGCTTTCCGTCCTGCCGGCGGCCCGAAGTCCGAATGTCCCCTCCCGCATTGATCAAGTAATTTTCTATGCCATGTTCGGAAATGGTCTCTGAAGCCTTATCGACGATATATCCTTTTGCAATGCCGTCCAGGGTAATGCCCATGCCTGGCTTCTTCAGTAAAATGCTGTTTCCCGACAGTTGAATACGGGTTGCATCCACCAGCTTCAAGGCTTCACGCATCTCCATTTCAGTAGGGGGTGAGGGGTTTTTCCCTGAAAATCTATTTTTAAATAGATCCACCACCGGTTTTACTGAAATGTCAAAGGCCCCGTTGCTGATTCTGTAATGGGACAGCGCTCGCTTCACCACATTTGCCATGTCCGGGGGAACGTCCGCCAGATGTCCTTCCCGATTTAGCTGAGCAACGGCCGTGCTCTGGTCGAAACGGCTCATATCCCGGGTCAACCGATCGATTTTTTCAAAAGCCGAACAGACGGCTTCGCCGGCCCGATCCCGTGATGAGTGCAGAAGGGTCATGGATACGAAAGTCCCCATGGCCAATCGGGTTTCGGAAACTTTGTACAGTTTGCGATCAAACTTAACGGCTTCAGCAGAAGCGGGAATCACGGTAGCCGCGGTAAGACCAACGCCGATAATTCCGGATAGCTTTAAGAAATCCCTTCGATCAATGTCACCTGATAATCGTTTCATATCATTTTCCATTATTGTTCCCTCCATATTGGTTCCCCTCAGCCATGTAGTATTGTCGTTTGCGGGTAATTCTTTAAGGATTTAACATTTCAATGACCCGAGCAATGTCACGTTCAATTTGCGCAACCAGATCCCCAATGGATTCAAAGGTTTTTTCATCTCTTAGCCGCTCAATAAATTTGATGCGAATCTGTTTTCCCAACAGGTCTTCCTGAAAATTAAGAATGTGGGTTTCAACTGAAAAAGCCCCATCCCCAAACGTCGGATTGTAGCCGATGTTGGTCAAACCGTCGTATAGGCGATCCGCCACGAGGACCTTTACCATGTAAACGCCTCTTTTGGGAACCAATTCGTCAATCAATGCAAGATTTGCCGTGGGAAACCCCAGAAGCCTGCCGCCCCTGTTCTTACCCTTGATCACCGTTCCGCCAACCTGATAATCACGTCCCAGAAGCCTTTTGGCCTCATACAGCTTTCCTTCCTGGACCAGGTTACGGATGGATGTGCTTGAAACAAGGATGTTTTCAACATAAACCGGCGGTACCACGTGAACCTGGAAATCAAGCGCTTTGCCCATGTTTTCAAGTAGCTCAATACCTCCTTCACGTCCGGCGCCGAAAGTGTAGTCGTAGCCGACCACAACTTCCCGAATGCCGATTTTGTTGACCAGTATGTCCTGAACAAAACTTCGGGCCGAGATTGAAGCAAATTGCCGAGTGAAGGGCAGGCAAAATATGACTTCCATGTGGGCAGCCGAAATCAATTCAAGCTTTTGCTGGGTCAATGTAATAAGTGGCGGGCCATTGCCCGGTTTCATGACCTTGATGGGGTGAGGGTCAAAGGTCATTACTGCGGATTGACCATTAATGGCAGCTGCTCTTTTTTTAGTCAGGTCAAAAAGGCTCAAATGCCCTTTGTGGACGCCGTCAAAATTCCCGATTGTCAGCACGGGGTTTCGAAGTGTCTGGTTAAACTGTTCCAAATTTGAAATAACAGGCATTACTTAATTATCCCAATTAACACTCCCCGGGCTCCGGGAAAAACCATGCGCTCAAAAAAACGGCTGTCCTCAGAACACAAGGGATGATTTTACGATAAAATGAGTTGACAAATATAACCCGAGAGTATACTTTCTTTCCCACGAAATATCAACTTTATTTTCGCGCCGAAGTGGCGGAACTGGTAGACGCGCTAGGTTCAGGGTCTAGTGGGCGTACGCCTGTGCGAGTTCGAGTCTCGCCTTCGGCACCAGCTAACAAAGGGTTGCAATCTTAAAGGGTTGCAACCCTTTTGTTTTGTTTATGCGCTCACGCTTCTTCTTTGCTTTTTTCGCTTTGGTCAACAGAATGGTCAACATTTGCGAAATAACCCCTTAAACTATCAACAGCTCTTTTTTTATCTTCCTCTTATAGTGCCCTGGACCATTCCGGTCGAAGGTCGATGTCGCCCGCCAGGGCGCTGTCGATCTGCGCCAGAGCGGTATCTTTTCCCCGGGGCAGCCGGGCCTTGATGGGCAGGTAATTGGAGGCGTGATTTGAGAAAAACATGCCTCTCGAAAGATGGGTATGGGCAATCATCTCGCGGAGTTCAACCAGGGTTTCCCGTTTGTTGAGAAGTTGAAACTCGCCCCTTTTGTATTCATCATAAAGCGGGGTCCTCGGAATCAGCATAACGGTGAGGGCTCCCACATAATTGGGATCCATGGCGCTAAGCACATCCCCGGTGGCCCCGGCATGCTGAAGGGAAAGGGCCGGGTTATTTCCCGCAATGCCCAAGAGCACCGTAACAGAGAGCTTGATGCCCGCCTCCCGGACTTTTCGGCCCATGTTGATGAGATGCCGGCTCGTTGATCCCTTTCGAATCTTTTTGAGCAGGGCATCATCGCCTGTTTCCACGCCCAGATAGAGAATGCCCAGCCCGTTTTCCCGAAGGGTCTTCAAATCATCCGGGCTTTTCATTTTGATGCCCTTGGCGTTTGCGTATGTCCCCACCCGTTTCACCCAGGGGAGGTGTTCGCGAATGCGGTCCAGTATCCACATGAGCCGTTTCTGGGGAATAATCAGCGCATCCCCGTCCATGAGAAAGACCCGGTCCTGCCGTTTCATGACCTGTGACGCGAATAAAATATCCGACAGGATGATTTTATCATCTTTGATGGTAAATCGCTTGTCGGTATAAGCCCCGCAAAAGGTACATTTGTTGTGGGAACATCCCAAGGTTACCTGAAGCAGGATGCTGTAGGCCTCGCTGGGGGGTCTGATGCAATTGCCTTCGTAATGCATTCCGTCTTCCATTTTCTTTTTCTCCTGTGTTGGGCAGGCACACAGGTCTGCGCCCCTACCGGGATTGTTTATCGGTTGCGGCGCAGATAGACCTTCAGGGCTTTCAGGGGGTTTTTGGCGGAATCCATGACCGCCGTGGGTTCAAACCCACTGTGGAGCATACAGTGGGAGCATCGGGGATCCCGGCCCACGCCGTATTTTGACCAGTCGGTGTTTTTCATCAAGTCCCGATAAGTGGATTCGTAGCCGTCGTTAATCAGGTAGCAAGGTTTCTGCCAGCCGAAAATATTGCGCGTGGGGTTCCCCCAAGGGGTGCAGGCATAGTTCTGGTTTCCTTCCAGGAAATCCAGATACAAACTGCTGTGATTGAACCGCCAGGGCTTGTTTTTCCCCAGCACGAAGATGGATTGAAACAGTTGGATGGCTTCATCCCGGTTGAAAAAATGTTCCTGGTCCGGAGCGTTTTCATAGTTAAACGCCGACGCAACGGTCATGGCTTCCACATGAAAAGACGTGAGCAGGTCAAACAACTCTCCCGCGCTTTCAGCGGTTTCACCCTTGAACAGGGTGGTGTTGGTGGTGACTCGAAACCCCTGGGAGACCAGGAGACGAATGGCCTTTACCGCATTTTCAAATACGCCTTTACGGCCCACCCTTGCGTCATGACGATCATTGAGCGCATCCAGGTGAATGTTGAATGTGAGATAAGGATTGGGCGTAAATTCATGAATCCGTTTTTGAACCAGAAGGGCATTGGTGCACAGGTACACAA
>JAGHDR010000072.1 GCA_021159825.1 Deltaproteobacteria bacterium
GCACAATTGATATAACTTATTTAACTTGAAATGTTTTTAACACCTATTCAACTGAACCAGTGCCCAACAGTTGCCCATGGAATGGGGCAATCGGGAGGTGGAGATCGGGTTTCGTCCGGAGGATGTGAAAATGGAAATTGAATCGGGGCCGGTCATACACGCCCGGGTGGAAATGGGCAGCAATGTGGGTGCTGAAAAACATATCTATGCCCGCGTTGGAAAATCAAATATAACTCTGAGATATAAAAAAAACGCTCCGATTCGCGCGGGGGACAACATCACGTTTTCCGTTCGTCCGTCCGCACTTCATGTCTTCAGTGATGGAAAGAGAGTGGGAGGGTTTCAAAAGGCAGACGCGTTTTCTAATAGCTCGGATAGCCCCTGATCAGCACATCATCCCCAAAGCGCCGGACCTTGATGTTCTGAAGTTTGAGGGATTCTTCCATGGTTTTGGGGCCACACCCGGCCACCATGGGAATACCATCACCGCCGCCGAGGATCTTGGGTGCGATAAAAACATAAAATTTATCGATCAGTTGTGCGCGAAGCATGGCCCCCAGGATCATCGAACCGCCTTCCAGCAAAACACTGGTGATGGACATCTTCCCCAGTTTTTCCATGAGTGCGGCCAGATCAATCTTACCACTGAAAGTAGGACAGACAAGGGTTTCCACGCCTTTGGGATGGGGGCCACAATCCAGATAGCAACGGTTTCCGTCAATGCTGGTGGCGATAATCGTCGGTGCGGCGGATTCATTTTTCATGACTTTTGCGTCAGGCGGTGTCCTGAAATTTGTATCCACGACAATCCGAATGGGATCTTTTCCCTGCTTCACCTTGAAGCGGGTGGTCATGGCCGGATTATCGGCCAGAACCGTTCCAACCCCCATCATCACGGCGTCTACACGGTCCCGCAACCGGTGTACGAAGCCCCTTGATTTTTCATTGGTGATCCATTGGGAGTGTTGCGCGGATGTGGCTGTCCAACCGTCCAGGGTAATGGCTGACTTGGCGATTACAAACGGCCAGCCGGTTGATATGAATTTGATGAATGCCTCATTCAAGCGGATACATTCATCCTTCAATATTCCGGTAACGACCTCAAGACCTTTTTTCTCCAGATACTGACACCCGCCTCCCGTCACCAGAGGATTGGGATCTCTCATTCCCACAACCACTCTTTTGACGCCGCTTTTCAGGACAAGTTCCGTACAGGGGGGTGTTTTCCCAAAATGATTACACGGCTCCAGGGTCACATAAAGCGTACCCCCCGGGGCGCGGTTTCCGATTTTCTCGAAAGCCTCAACTTCCGCATGCGGCATTCCCGCCGATCGGTGATAGCCGCCGGCAACCACCCTGCCCTCTTTCACGATAACGGCGCCGACCGCAGGATTGGGAGAGGTTCGGCCCAGGCCCTTGCGTGCTTCCTTGATCGCCAGTTTCATGAATTTGACATCGATTTCTTTCATTTATGCTTTTTCAGGATCCTGCTTGGATTTCAGGATCTCTTCCAATTCCGACATGAATTCATCGATATCCTTAAACTGCCGGTACACGGACGCAAAGCGTACGTAGGCCACTTCATCCCATTCCTTGAGCGTGTTGATAACTTTCTCGCCCACTTCCGAGCTGTTAATTTCCTTCTTCCCCAGTTCCTGAAAATAAAGCTCAATGGCATCCACGAATTCTTCAATACGGGTTACGCTGATGGGTCGTTTTTGACATGCACTGCCGATACCCGAAATGATTTTTGCTCGATTAAAGGGCTCTCGTCTGCCGTCTTTTTTGACCACCATGGGAAGGACGTCTTCCAGTTTCTCGTAGGTGGTAAACCGTCTGCTGCATGCCAGGCATTCCCGGCGCCGGCGAATGGTTCGACCATCTTTGCTCAGCCTGGAATCAATCACTTTGTTATCAATCTTGGTGCAATACGGACACTTCATGTTTTCAACCTTATCATTTCTATCCCGGCCTCGTCCAGCATGGCATCCGCCAGATCATCATCATAATCTTCATCAAAAAAAATTCTCTTGATACCGGCATTGATAAGCATTTTAGAGCAGATAATGCACGGTTTATTGGTGCAGTAAAGGGTCGATCCGGCGATGGGGATTCCGTAGTAAGCGGCTTGCACAATGGCGTTTTGTTCAGCGTGAAGGGCCCGGCACAATTCATGCCGTGTGCCGGACGGAATGGCCGCTTTCTCCCGGAGACATCCCACTTCGATACAATGTTTGAGGCCAGTGGGAGCGCCATTGTACCCCGTGGCCAGAATTCGTTTTTCCTTGACCAGAATGGCACCCACATGACGTCTCAAGCACGTGGAACGGGTGGCGACCATTCGAGTGATGGATGCAAAATACTGGTTCCAGGATGGCCTCTCATACTTTTCATACTTCATTTGATCACGGTATGTTATATGATTTACTGGATGCTACAAAATAACTTATTACGTTGCATGCAGATAAGGATAAATGGGGAACGTTTTACATATTTCAGAAACTACGCCTTGAGCCCGCTGTAAAACAACTTCGCTTTCAGGTGTACTGAGAATATCGTTTATAAGCCCCGCTATTTGTCGAATCTCCGCCTCTTTTATGCCGCGGGTGGTCAGCGCAGGCGTTCCCAACCTCAGTCCGCTGGTAATTTTAGGTCCCTTTTTATCAAAGGGAACCGCATTCTTATTGGCCACAATACCGGCTTCTCCAAGGGACTGTTCCGCATCGAAACCGGTGATGCCTTTAGCGGTCAGGTCAATAAGGACCAGATGATTGTCCGTACCGCCGGAGACCAGGTCAAAACCATATTCCACCAGCGCTTCCGCAAGCACGCGGGCATTGAGCAGGACCTGTTTCTGATAGGCCTTGAAATCAGGGCGAAGGGCTTCCTCGAATGCCACCGCCTTTGCGGCAATGATGTGCATCAGAGGTCCTCCCTGGGTTCCCGGAAAAACACTCTTGTCAAGCCTGGCCCCATATTCTTCGGAACAGAGGACCAAGCCACCCCTGGGGCCTCGCAGGGTCTTATGGGTGGTACTGGTAATGAAATCCGCCTGCCCCACCGGGGAAGGGTGAAGGCTTGTAGCAACAAGACCCGCAATATGGGCCATGTCAACCATAAGATAAGCGCCCACCTCATGCGCGATTTCTTTAAAGAGCGAAAAGTCAATACGCCGCGGATAGGCGCTGGCGCCGGCGATAATGATCTTCGGTTTCTTTTTCCTGGCCAGATCACGGACTTGATCATAATCAATTCGTTGTGTTTCAGGATGCAATCCGTAGGAAACGGGGGTATAAATTTTTCCTGAGAAGCTTACGGGACTCCCGTGGGTGAGATGGCCGCCATGGGATAGATCCATGCCCATGATCGTGTCGCCGCGATCCAGAAACGAAAGGTATACGGCCATGTTGGCTTGTGAACCGGAATGGGGTTGAACGTTTGCATGTTCTGAACCAAACAGCCTGTTGGCGCGGCTTTGGGCCAACCTCTCAACCCTGTCCACGAACTCACACCCCCCGTAGTAGCGGGCCCCGGGATAGCCTTCCGCGTACTTGTTGGTCATAACACTGGCCTGGGTCTCCATTACCGCCCGGCTCGCATAGTTCTCAGAGGCAATCATGACCAGGCTCCGTCTTTCTCTTGAAAGCTCCGCCTCGATCGCCTCGAAAACCTCAGGGTCCATTTCTTTTAATGTCGGCTCTGTCAAAACAACCTTTCGTTTAATCCGCTTCAATCAGATTCAGTCGCTGTTCATGTCGCCCGCCGTCGAAGGACATCCGTAGGAAAAGTTCCACCATTTCAATGGCTATGCCCTTCCCAATGACACGGCCGCCCATCACCAGAATGTTGGCGTCGTTGTGCTCCCGGCTCAGCCTGGCCGTAAAAAGATTGTGGCACAGGCATGCCCTGACCCCCGGGTAGCGGTTTGCCACGACGCTCATTCCGATGCCGGTGCCGCAGATGAGTATGCCCCGTGCAAATTCTCCTTCTGAGACGGCTCTGGAAACTTTATGGGCCACCAGGGGGTAATCCATGGAGTCCTCGTTGAAGGTGCCGGCATCCGTGACATCACAATCACTCAGCGTTTCCATAAATTCCCGGCAGGTTTCCTTCAGTTCAAATCCGCCGTGATCCGATCCGATGATAATGTTCATGGGTTTACCCTTTTTTCGCCCTAATTTTCGTACGCAGCAAATATCAAAGAAGCATTGGTGCCCCCAAACCCGAACGAATTGCTCATGACGGTTTGCACCGGGGCCTTTCTGGCCACATTGGGCACGTAATCCAGGTCGCACTCCGGATCAGGGGTTTCATAGTTCATGGTGGGCGGAATAATGCCGTTCTTGATGGTCAGCACAGAGAAAATGGACTCCGTACCCCCCGCACCACCCAACAGATGGCCGGTCATGGATTTCGTGGAACTGATGCTGAGTTTGTATGCATGGGCCTTAAAAACCGCTTTAACGGCCTTGTTTTCCGAAGCATCATTGAGCTGAGTGGATGTACCGTGGGCGTTAATATAATCGATATCTTCGGGTCTTAGACCCGCGTAATCAAGAGCCCCTTTCATGCATGCAATGGCGCCTGCGCCCTCGGGGTCCGGCGCGGAAACATGATAGGCGTCACCGCTGAGACCATAACCGACCACTTCCCCGTAAATGGGTGCACCCCGCTCGAGGGCATGCTCCAGCTCTTCCAGGATCAGGATCCCCGCCCCTTCCCCGATAATGAATCCGTCACGATTCAGGTCAAAGGGTCTTGACGCTTTTTCGGGCGCATCATTGCGCGTGGAAAGCGCCCGCATGGAACAAAATCCCCCCACTGCCAGCGGGGTGACCACGGATTCAGCAC
>JAGHDR010000144.1 GCA_021159825.1 Deltaproteobacteria bacterium
CGGTATCAACGCGCGTTATGCTCAGCGGAAAAATCGTCGTGGCCAGGGATATTGCTCATGCCAAATTGAAAGAAAGGCTTGACGCGGATGAAGGGTTACCCGGTTATCTTAAAGAACATATTGTATATTACGCCGGTCCGGCGAAAACCCCGAAAGGATATGCGTCCGGTTCGTTCGGACCCACCACGGCGAGTCGCATGGATCCTTATGTTCCTTTGTTCCAGAAACATGGCGGTTCTCTGGTCATGTTGGCCAAAGGGAATCGCTCCAAGGAAGTAACCGAGGCGTGCAAGCGTTACGGCGGGTTCTATCTGGGTTCCATCGGCGGAGCCGCCGCCCGGTTGGGAAAAGAGTGCATAACCCACGTTGAAACCCCTGAATATCCCGAATTGGGCATGGAAGCCGTTTTTCTGATCACGGTCAAGGATTTTCCCGCTTTTATTATCATTGACGATAAAGGGAACGACTTTTTTGAAGATATTTTATGAAGTTAAGCCCAATCCCGGAATAACGATCGCACCATCGCTATCAGATGGATTTTTTACGAAGCAGTCAAGGGGGAGTACTAATTATGAGAAAAAAAGTTACCGTCGTAGGGGCGGGGAATGTTGGGGCAACCGCGGCCATGAGGCTTGCGGAAAAGGAACTGGCGGATGTTGTTTTAGTCGATATTCTTGAGGATGTTCCCGCCGGAAAAGCGCTGGATCTGTTGGAGGCGGCGCCCATTGAAAAGCACGACTCGGCGATTACCGGGGTTTCAGGTGATTACAGCGAAGCAAGCGGCTCGGATATCGTCATTATAACCGCCGGTATTCCCAGAAAGCCCGGGATGAGTCGGGATGATCTCCTCTCGACCAATATGGGGATTATGAAATCCGTGGTCAAAGAGATCGCTCTGGTTGCTCCGGAGAGCATCCTTATCATTGTGAGCAATCCGCTGGATGCCATGTGTCACGTTGCTCTTGAGGCCTCCGGTTTTCCCAAGAACAGGATATTGGGGATGGCGGGTGTGCTGGATTCCGCTCGTTTTCGGGCGTTCATTTCCATGGAACTGAATGTTTCCGTAGAAAATACGCATGCCTTTGTTTTGGGCGGTCACGGAGATACGATGGTTCCTCTCCCCCGTTATTCCACCGTAGCGGGAATCCCGATTACCGAGTTGCTGTCTCCTGAAAAAATTGATGCCCTGATTAAAAGGACGCAAAACGGGGGGGCGGAAATCGTTGGGCTTCTCAAAACAGGAAGCGCTTATTATGCGCCATCGTCGGCGGCTGTTGAAATGGCAGAGGCTATTTTGAAGGATAAGAAAAAGATATTGCCTTGTGCTGCCTATCTGGAAGGGGAATATGGGATAAACAAACTTTTTATCGGTGTGCCGGTCAAGTTAGGTGCCAACGGGGCCGAGGAGATTATTGAGATACGATTGTCGGATGAGGAAGAAAAGGCGCTTAGACATTCTGCTGATGCGGTTCAAGGGCTTGTAAACGACCTCAAACGTCTAAAAGGATGAAAAATAGAATGGCGTCCTTTCGTGTTCATTAATATATCTTCGGAGAAAAGATGGAGGAAGCGGTATGTTTGATGAAAAATACAATCATGACTTGTCAGAGGCTTTAAAGGCGTGGTCGAAAGGAGTTGACAAGCAACTGTCCAGGCGTCCTGAAAGAAAAACTGATTTTGTCAATACATCGGGTATCCCCGTTCAGCGCTTGTATTCTCCCTTGGATCGGGAAGACACCGGCTATCTAACCGAGGTAGGATTTCCGGGAGAGTATCCGTACACCCGGGGGGTTCAGCCTACCATGTACAGAGGACGTTACTGGACCATGCGGCAATATGCCGGGTTTGCTTCTGCCGCGGAATCCAACAAGCGTTACAGGTTTCTCCTGGATCAGGGACAAACAGGCCTGTCCGTGGCGTTCGATTTGCCGACCCAAATCGGGTATGATTCGGACGATGAGATGGCTATTGGAGAAGTCGGGAAGGTGGGTGTGGCAATAGACTCGCTGGCGGATATGGAAGTCCTTTTCAACGAAATCCCCCTTGATAAGGTCAGCACTTCCATGACCATCAACGCCCCTGCCGCCGTCCTGTTGGCCATGTACGTTGCCGTGGCGGAGAAACAGGGTGTTTCAGCCGACAAACTGAGGGGTACCATACAAAATGACATTTTGAAAGAGTATTCCTCTCGGGGCACCTATATCTTTCCACCCAAACCGTCCATGCGGATTATTACGGATATATTCTCCTATTGCGCTGAAAAAGTCCCCATGTGGAACACCATCAGCATCAGCGGGTATCATATTCGGGAAGCGGGTTCCACTGCCGTGCAGGAGGTGGCCTTTACATTGGCGAACGGGATTGCATACGTCCAGGCGGCGCTTGAAGCCGGTCTGGACGTGGATACATTCGGTCCCAGGCTTTCCTTTTTCTTCAATGCCCACCTGGATTTTTTTGAAGAGATTGCCAAATACAGGGCCGCGAGGCGTTTGTGGGCCGGAATCATGAAGGAAAGATTTAAAGCCGAAAATCCCAAGTCCATGATGATTCGTTTTCATACCCAGACCGCCGGGTGTACTCTTACGGCACAGCAGCCCAAAAACAATATCGTTCGTGTGGCGTTTCAGGCCCTGGCTGCGGTTTTGGGCGGTACGCAGTCCCTACATACCAATTCCATGGACGAGGCATTATGTCTCCCTTCCGAAGAGGCCGTGCAGATCGCTCTTCGGAGCCAGCAGTTGATCGCATATGAGACAGGTGTAACTGATACGGTCGATCCTCTGGGCGGATCCTACTATCTGGAAAATCTCACCAATGAAATTTATGAGCGGGCCGCTGCCTACATCAAGAAGATTGATGATTTGGGGGGAGCTGCCGATGCCATTGAAAATGGCTTTGTACAGCGGGAAATCCAGGACAGCGCTTACCGGTACCAGCGGGAGATTGAAAAGGAAGAAAGGATTGTGGTGGGGCTGAATCGATTTCAGGTGGAGGAGGAAAAGCCGACCAATCTTCTGAGGGTAGACCCGGTTGTTCGCACCTTGCAGATCGAGAGGCTGAAAAAGCTTAAATCGAAAAGGGATGATGCCGTAGTGGAAAAGCGTTTGACTTATTTGAAACAGGGTGCCCAAAGCGACCGGAATCTGATGCCGCTTATTTTAGATGCTGTTAAGGTTTACGCCACTCTTGGGGAGATCTGTAATGTATTGCGAGGGGTATTCGGTGAATATCAGCCGGTAAATACCCTCGGATAACTGGAAAGTATAGGAATTTCCATTTTATGCTTAATGAATTCAGCATGATAGGATATGAGTGGTTTTTTTTGAACGTCGAACATCGAACGTCCAACGTTGAACATCGAATGATGAAGTCGCTTCGCTCTGCC
>JAGHDR010000107.1 GCA_021159825.1 Deltaproteobacteria bacterium
CCGCTGGGGCCCTTTATCACGATCCTCTCCTCAGGTATTACCGCCATATTCCTGGCTTGGGACAATACAGACCTGATACCCGCCAGACGAATGAGCCCTTTCGCCTCCCGGTTCCGTTTTCTGCTCGGAACCCTTCCCTTTCACCTGGGGTTTGGCATTCTTTTCCTGATCCCCGGACTGAACTTATTGCTCCTTTCCTTTGCGCCGGTGGGTGCCACTCTTTATCACCTGGAAAAAGATACGGGTGCCCTGCCGCCCAACACCTTGACTTCCTGAACCTTGTGATTAGTTTTTTTGGGACGTAGAACAAAAACTCTTTTTTTCATAACCAACACCCTGAAGCCATGTCCGGAAAAGATTATTACAAGATTCTTGGGGTTGACAAATCAGCCTCCCCTGCAGAAATCAAGAAATTGTATCGGAAGCTGGCGCTGAAATATCATCCAGACCATAACGAAGGGGATAAATCCGCTGAAGCGAAATTCAAAGATCTCAATGAAGCGTATGCCGTACTGCGTGATCCTGAAAAAAAACAACAGTACGATATGTTCGGCGCCGAGGGGTTTCAGAATCGGTTTTCCCAGGAAGATATTTTCAGGGATTTTGATCTGGGCAGCATTTTTAAAGAATTCGGTTTTGGAAGAGGCGGCAGGAGTCAGGGGGGCTCTGGCCGTATGTTTGGAGGCGGTTGTGCTTCACGCGGTTTCGACGGGTTTCAAAACCGGCAACAGAGGATAAAGGGTCAGAATCTCATTTACGAACTTCCCATGACCCTGGAAGAACTCACCCAGTCCACCAGTAAAACCATTGCGTACCAGATCAACGGTCGCCAGGAACAGGTCTCCGTAAGAGTACCCGCCGGGATAAAGGGCGGTCAAAAGCTGCGATTGCAGGGAAAAGGCCAGCCAGGGCCTAATGGTGGACCCCCGGGGGACCTTTTTGTCCAAATCAAGGAGACCCCCCATCCCCTGTTCAGGCGTGAGGATGCCGACCTGTATCTGAAGCAGAAGATCCGGTTTTCACAAGCTGTCCTGGGAGCGGACATCGAGGTGTCCACACTGGAGAAAAAGGTACTCAAGCTAAAAATTCCTCCCGGGACTCAGAACAACGCCAAATTTCGGCTCAAAAATTTTGGTTTGCCCCGCTACAATGGTTCGGGAAAGGGAAACGCTTATGTTGAAATCAACATTGATGTTCCCAAAGAACTGACCGACGAACAAAAAGACCTGGTGGCTTCATTGGCTGAGGCGGAACTATGAAAGATAATTATTTCATATGAAAGCAATTTGCGTTTTTTCAGGCGGCCTCGACAGCATGCTGGCCGCTGAAGCCATAAGGGCCCAGGATATTGACGTTCTGGCCCTTTTTTTTGAAACCCCCTTTTTTACCGCCCATCGTGCCCTTGCTTCAGCCCGCGCCATGAATTTGCCCTTCAAAGTAGTGGATATTACAAAGCGGCATCTTGAAGTGGTCAAGCATCCGAAGCACGGATACGGCGGCAACATGAACCCCTGCATCGACTGTCACGCCCTGATGTTCCGTATTGCCGGAGGAATGCTTGATTCCGAGGATGCCGCTTTCGTTTTCAGCGGAGAAGTCATGGGGCAAAGGCCCATGAGTCAGAACAAGCGGGCGCTCGCCCTGGTTGCTGAAGAAAGCGGCCTTCAGGGATTGCTCCTTCGGCCCCTTTCGGCAAAATGCCTGCCGCCCACCATCCCCGAAACAAAAGGCTGGGTCATCAGAGAACAGTTACTGGGATTTCAGGGACGTTCCAGAAAACCGCAAATGCGCATGGCAGCGGATCTGAGGCTGTGTGACTATCCCGCTCCTGCAGGGGGTTGCCTGTTGACGGAAAAGGGGTTTTCCCGCCGCTTGAGGGACCTGCTCGCCGCCAATTCGGAGGTCATCGTCAATCATCTGGAAGCCTTGAAACTGGGAAGGCATTTCAGGATAAATGACCATGTGAAAATCGTGGTGGGCCGCAACAAAGGGGAAAACGAGAAACTGAAGAAACTTGCAATAAAAGAGGATATCCTCCTGAATACCGTTTCGGTTCCGGGGCCTGCCGTTCTGGTGTCCGGCGATTTATTGAACGACGCCATTGATCCGGCGGTTCAAATCACCCTCTCATACAGCGATGCCCATGAAGGGGAAGTTCAGGATGTTCGGGTTGTGGGTGCTTGTACGGACCGAATTGTATCTGCAACGGTTCCGGATAAGAAGGATTTTAAGGTGTTTATGATATAATAGCCCGACCGCTTTTTTCCACCCTTTCCCTTTTTTGGGGAAGCACAACGGCCGGGATAACCTGATAAAAACGTCACAGCATTTTTAGCCGGCGTTCATCCTTTGGTTTGACGATCGCGGGACCCCCATTTTTTGATTAATCACCAGTCAGCACGTTTATCTCGCTAACTTCAAGAACCATCACACCGTTCAGGCGCCCTCGTACTTGTCCCTGAGCCTGGGTCGTAAAAGGTCCCCATTGACTTCAGGGACATCGGTGGCTGATTGGCTGGATGGCGGCTCCATTCCACTTTTGGGGCGTTGACCAAGCTGAAGATCGAAATGCCAGAAAAGTGCCTCCCCGTACGCTACGAACCAAAATTAAGATGGCCACTACGATTTCTTAAAAGCATGCTTTGGGGGACAAATAGTTGCTTTTAATAGTAAAACACACCCGTCGTTATTAGTAGACCTGTTGAATTTTTTCTTTATGCTTGGTCCGGCC
>JAGHDR010000199.1 GCA_021159825.1 Deltaproteobacteria bacterium
ACATCATTTAATCTTCTTTCCACTTGACTCAATCACCCCATTTCCCTATCTTCCCCATCATAATGGATAGAAAAAACAGAACCGCCTCCATCGTCCTGGCCGCCGGCCGGGGCAGTCGCATGAAAAACTACGGGGGCACCAAAACCCTTCTGCCGCTGATTCCGGAGACTTCCCCTTATTCGGGGAAAAGACCGATCATTCTGCACATCATTGAAAACCTGCCCCCCGGTCCAAAGGCAGTGGTTGTCAACCACAAAAAAGAAGATATTCGTGAGGCAACACAACATCTTGACATTACCTACTGCGAGCAGCCCATTTTGAACGGCACCGGGGGCGCGTTGCTGGCGGCCATGCCTTTCCTGAAAACCCTGGACTGTAAAAACCTTCTTATCACCATGGGAGACGTGCCCTTTGTGGCACCCGAAACCTATGCTTCGCTTCTAGGAGCACTCGAAACCCATGATCTGGTGGTACTGGGCTTCCTACCCGAAGACAAAAAGCAATACGGCGTACTTGAGATCCGGGATAATCAGGTCCGGAAAATCGTCGAATGGAAATACTGGAAAAATTATCCGGAAGAAAAACAACAAGCGCTACAGGTCTGCAATTCGGGCATCTATGCGGCAAGAAAAGGGAGTCTCCTCCATTCCCTTACGGTACTTGCATCAAAACCCCATGTGGTGAAAAAGGAGATTAACGGCGTTGTTTGCAACCAGGAAGAATTCTTTATAACGGACCTGGTGGAATATCTGCCTCGGGAAGGTCGCAGCGTCGGATACATCATATCAAACGACGAAAAAGAGGTCATGGGTATTGACGATCTTTCCGCCCTGTTAAAAGCCCAAAAAATCTACCAACAACGATCCTAGTCGCCTGACAGGATGCGGCCAAGCTTTTCCAGATCGCCCAGCGGACCCATCGCAATCAATGTGGTTCCGGCTTCCATCGCGACATCCGAAGAGGGATTAAAGCTCATAACCCCCGCTTTGTCCCGGATGGCCACAATCATCACATTCATATCCTGCCGAATACCCGAGTCCATCAAGCGGACCCCGTTCAGCGGGGATTTCTCTTTAACCTTCAACTCCTCCATTTCCAACTCAATGGTCTTATCATGCATGGCAAAATCAAAAAAGTCGGTCACGGCCGGCTTCAAAATCGTGTGAACCATCCTGAGCCCCCCGATCAAATAGGGCATGACCACTTTGTTGGCTCCCGCACGAATCAACTTTTTTTCCGATGTTTCCTGATCAGCCCGGGCAAGAATGAATAGATCAGGGTTTATCCCCCTGGCGGACATAGTGATGAAGAGGTTGTCGGCATCGGAAAGGACCACCGTCACAAGCCCTTTGGCCCGCAGAATACCAGCTTCCACCAGCACATCCTCGCTGGTAGCGTCATCAATAATATAAGGAATGTCCTGGCTCCTCAACTTCTCCTTGAACTGAGAATTCTGATCGACCACGATGAGGGGAATGCCATTAGACTTAAGCTCTTGAGCAATAATGCTCCCGATCCGCCCATACCCACACACAATATAATGGTTCTTCATGTTTTTCAACTTTAACCCCAACCTGCGCCTGCCGATGAGATCCCGCACCTGAAATTCGACCATTATCTGCGCGACGATCCCAAGGGTATAGGCCATGACGCCCATGCCCGCAAAAATGAGGAAAACCGTAAAGACCCGTCCGGGTTCGGAAACCGTCCTGACTTCGCCGTATCCAACGGTTGTGATGGTGATCACCGTCATGTAGAGGCCTTCAAGCAGGGGCCACCCCTCGATGAGCATGTAGCCTGAAGTCCCAAAAAGAATAACCAGGGAGAGCAGCATGATACCCCTGATGATGCTCCTGAAGCCTGAATTGGAAATGGTATTGCCTTCACCGGTATTATCGCCCACGGTTAACTCCCGGGCGAGGAACTGACCGCCTCCACGGTAAACTCGCTCAAATCATCGGGAAGCGCAGCAAAAACAACCATAAAAGGAATGGTGGCACCGGATGTGACATTAAGATTCTGTTTGGCCATACCGTCACGGTTATCCGCTGCCTTGATGATCTCATCCAGCGGAAGCGTTTTGAACTCCTCTTCGCTAAAGGTATTCCCCGCATAGGCGGTTTTCGAGAGCACCACAACGCCTTTATTGTCAAGAATACTCCCTTTAATCATAATATAACGCCTGTTTTGTGGATATTTGTTGGTGACCATGCCACGAATGACGAAAAGTGGCCCGCTTTTTTCCGTATCGACAAATGCTCCACTCACTGAACCGAACTGCAGAAGCCGAGCCCCGGCATCAGCCGGCGCCTTTGTCTCCGAAGAAGGGTTCAAAAAGGAAAGCATGGATGGCGGAATCAAATCCGCTTTCCAAACATAGAATGCGGCAGCAACCCCCAAAAGAACGAAAAGAAGAGGGATCAACACCGTGGAACGCTTTGAAGATTTCTTTTTGGGAGCAGGCGCATGTTCAAGCTCGTCTTCCGCTTCCTTTTCCTCCTTTACCACCCTCTGATCTTCCTCCGTCATATCCATGGCAGGGGAAATAGGCGCCGGACTCTCAGCCGGTTTTTCTTCTCCGCGGCCGGCCTCTTTGAACAGGTCATCAATCTCATCATCACGTTTGATCTCTTCATCAGAAGTACTTCCGTCCGCCTCACTGAAAACATCCTGGTAAATCACATCCAGATCAGATTCCAATTCCGCCCCGGCGCTTTTTTCTTCCTCTTCTTCCAAACCTTTTTCAGCTTCAAAAAGGATTTCATCTGTCTCCTCCGAAGCAACAGGTGCAACATCTTCAGAAACATCAAGGCTTTCAACCGTCTCACCCGGCAAAGCGGGCAAAGAAGGATAGGCAGTAAATACATGGCGACACCGGGAGCATCTGACTTTAGTCCCCTCTTTCTTGAGCAGAGATTCATCGAGATTGAACTCCGTACGGCAGCTTTCACACTGGATAACCATAATATAATACCCTCCTACTTAGGGAACTCCCAAAAAATAATCTACGCATCCTGCTTGCCCTTTTGCCCGTTTTCTACGTTGTGATAACAGGCACATAGCTCACTATGCACCTGCCATCACGCCTTGGAAACGAACAAAAATCCTGCGCGATATGCGTATATTATTTTCTTCCAGTTCCCTTAAGCCATTTATTTCAAGCGGTAGATTTCAGGGAAATAGCGGTACTCCTCATTACAGTCAAGCCCGTAACCCACCAGAAAGCCCTCCTGAACCTGAAATCCACAATAGTCCACAAAAACATCCTTTCCTCTTCGTTCCAGTTTGTCAATCAGCGCACAAATTTTGAGAGAAGACACCCCTCTTTGCTCAAATTTTTCCTTCAGATATGAAAGGGTCAACCCTGAATCCACGATATCCTCAACCAGGATGACGGGCTTTCCTTCAATGGGGAGTTCAATGTCTTTGGTCAGTCGAACCGAACCGCCGGACTGCATATTTGAACCATAGCTGGCCGCCCGAACAAAGTCCATTTTTGTGGGGATACTAATGGCGCGCATTAGATCCACAAAGAAAAAAACAGCTCCGTTGAGAACTCCGACTAAAACCGGCTCCTCCCCCTCATAATCCGAACTGATCTTTTTTGCAAGCGCCTGAACACGCTTTTGAATCGCTTCCTTTGAAATACACAATTCTCTTTCCAATCTATCCCCCCCCTTCAATCATTTCAGCGGTGAAGTATAAGAAAATGGGTGGTTTTTGTCAAACAATTGAATCGTTACGCCAAGTTCTCCTCCAAAAATGGCAGACGCTCCTTTTTTCGGTAAGCAAGGGCCTGGCAGGAAGCAATCAGCGCACCCTCTTCATCGGTAACGGTGATATAGTAGGTCGCTGTTTTTTTTGAACAATGACGCTCTTTGGATTCCGCCCTCAGCCTGCGATTAAATGAAGGCGGGGCATGGAAGGTCACGTTCACATTAAGGGCTACTGCCACCCTGCCGTGTGAATTGCAAGAAATCTGGAACGCCTCATCCATGAGTGAAAAAATGGCACCACCATGAACCATGCCGAAGATGTTTTCATCTTCTTTCCGGGGCATCATCTCCACAACGGCTCGACCGGAAGACAATTCAACCAGCTTCAGCCCCAGTTTTCCCGCATAACCCTCCTTGGACACCTGCGCCATCATGGCAGACCGAATCTTTTCGTCCATTGTCATTTGGTTTCTCCCTCTCTTTTTTTACC
>JAGHDR010000026.1 GCA_021159825.1 Deltaproteobacteria bacterium
GGATAATCCGTTCCGGACGCGCCCGCACACAAATACCGCAACGACGGCATCGGGTGGGGTTGGGCAGGGGGTTGCCTTTTTCATCTTCATTGATGGCACCGAAGGGACATTCCTCCGTACACCGTTTACACTGGGTGCATCGGTTCATGTTGAATTCCGGGTAGGTCATGTCCCCGGCTCTGGGATGAACCGCCTTGCCTTCCGCGGTTAGTTCGGAACACTGAATGGCCTTCATGGCAGCGCCTGCCGCATCATCCAGGACCTTGGCCGTTTCCATGGGTCGTTTGACGCACCCCGCGCTGTAAATGCCGGTTCGACGGGTCTCATAGGGGAAACAGATAAAGTGAGAATCAGGAAATCCGTATTTTAAAGTGGGCAGCTCCGGTCCCTGTCGATATTCCAGGTTCAGGGCGGAGTTGGCGAAAAAACCCGAATCCGGAAGGACCTCCATCATACCTTCTTCGTCCGCGCCTTCCGTATCGGCAGGCGCTTTGATTTTAGGGGCCACATCCGGTTTTGAAGCGGGCACCATACCCACGGCCAAGACCACCAGATCCAATTCTTCAATCTTGATCTTCTCTCCCAGAAGTTCGTCATCCGCTTCCACGAAGAGTTTTCCACCGGCCTCACCCACTTCCGTGGCAGCGCCCCGAATGAATATGTTGCCATCTTCCTGGGCTTTGCGGTAAAAATCTTCCGCCTGACCCACCGTGCGGATGTCTTTATACAGAACGTAGTTCACCGCTTCCGGATCCTGCTCTTTCACGTAGGTGGCCTGTTTCATGGAAACCAGGCAGCATGCGGCCGAACAATAGGGCAGATGATCCGGGTCCCGGGAACCGGCACACTGAATGAACAGCACATTTTTCACCGGACTGCCGTCGGAGGGCCGGGTGATTTTTCCGGCCGCCGCCATCTCTTCCATTTCAACATTGGTAATGACATCCTTGAACTGGCCATAACCCAGATGCCCCAGTTTGTTGGCATCATAGGGGACCCACCCCGTGGCTTGCACCACGGACCCTGCCCGTTCATTGACCACATTACCGTTATTCCTAATATCCACGGAAAACAGGCCGGGACCGCCGCTGATTTTTTCAACCGTCGAAGCGGTATAGACCTTGATTTTGTCTTCCGCTTCCACCGCCTGGATCAACTCTTCCGCACCGGTATCCGTCAGTTCTTTATAGGGAAGGGTGATGATCTTTTTCATTTTGCCTAAAAAACCGCCCAGCCTGTCTTCTTTTTCCACCAGGATCGCCTGGTACCCGGCTTTAGCGGTTTCAAGAGCCGCCGTCATACCGGCCAGACCACCGCCCACCACCAGCACATCCTTGGAATATTCCTCTTCCGCCTTGAAGGGTTCCGGCGGTTCGGTATCCTTGGCTTTGGAACATCCCATGCGCAGGTTGTCCTCCGCCAGTTCCTGGGTATTTTCCTCTTTGGGGGGCATGACCCAGGCCACGTGCTCCCTTAAATTGACCCGGTCAACCACCACATTCAAACCAAAGTTGAATACGTCATAGTTGACCCGGTAGGAACAGGCGCCGATGATCACCGTATTGATCCCCTCATCGGCGATATCTTTCTTGATCAGTTCAACCCCTTCAGTATTACACAGGCAGGGATGATCCTTTGAGACGTCAATGGTGAAACCTTCAGTCCCTTCCTCCTTGAGCTGTTCAATGTCCAGGGCATCTCCAATGCCGCACCCGGTGCATATATAAACTGCTGTCTTCTTGTCCATCGAGTTACCTCCTCGCGATTGATTGGATAGCCTTCAAAGCGGATGACGTGGCGTCCTGCACGGATGAAGCAACATCCGTGGGTCGCCTGACGCAACCGGCGCCGTATATGCCGGCTTTTTCCGGATCATTGACCACGAAACCATATTCGTCCGCCGCCACTTCGGGTGCGCCGTCTATGTCGAACTTGTTGGGAACCATGCCGGTGGCCAGAACCGCCATGTCAAAGGTCATGCGAAGCTGCTCACCGGTCCGTGTATTTTCACCTTCCAGTAACAGGCTGCCCGTTGCCTCATCCTCTGAGATGTTTGCAATTTTGCTCTTGATGAATTCTATTTTTTCATCTTCCTGAACCTTGGTATAAAAATCTTCGAGCCGATCCAAGGCACGTATATCAATAAAAAAGATGCTGATGGCGCAATCCGGGTGGGCCTCCCGCACATAGATGGCCTGCTTCATGGAAGCCAGACAACAGACGCCGGAACAGTAGGGAAGGTGATTTTCGTCTCTGGACCCCGCGCACTGAACAAAGGCGATATTTTTGACTTCCTTACCGTCCGATGGCCTGAGGATCTTTCCCCCGGTGGGCCCGTTAGGTGAAGCCATGCGCTCCATCATCATATTAGTGATCACATTTTTGTATTCGCCGAACCCGTAATAATCGATTTTTTCCGCTTCGTAGGGATCCCAACCCGCAGCCCATACAATCGCGCCCACGTTCAAATCAAAAGTGGTCTCCGCCATATCCAGCTCAACGGCGTCATATTCACAGGCTTCCAGGCACTTCTTGCCGTCTTCGGTTTCCACAATGGAAGGATCCATCACATACCGCATGGGAAATGCAAATTCATGGGGAAGATACGCGCCCTTGATCTTGTCCATACCAAAATTGAAGGGATTGTCGATCTCCGCTTCACAGACGTCGCTGCACTTGCCGCAACAAGTGCATTTATCGTTCACATACCGGGGTAACAATTTGATGGACACATCGTAATTGCCTTCAGATCCCGAGATATTCGCCACTTCGGCCATGGTGAAAAAGCGAACTTTCGGATTCTGTCTCATGCGCCGGAAATTAATTTCAAGACCGCAATTGGGCGGGCACAGCTTAGGAAAATACTGATACAACTGGGTCACTCGCCCCCCCAGGTAAGGATTCTTTTCAACCAGCACCACATCATAACCGGCCTCGGCCGCTTCCAGGGCGGACGTAATCCCGCTCATGCCTCCGCCAACCACCAGTATACTCTGGTTCGTCGTTTGTACCTCTGCCATTGTCTCCTCCAGCGTTGTTGTTTTTTCAAATACGTATCTCACCACTACCCACTTTGCCGGCAATTCACAAAATGAACACTGAACAGGTACGCATCCGCAATTAATAAAATGCTCCAGGCATCATAAAGACGCCTGGAGCAATGGTCAACAAAGGTTAATGATTATACACCGGGGATGTTCCAGATATCTTTCTTGGACATTTCCCATTCGCCGGTCGCAGGATCACGTCTGCAGTTGGCAAAACAGTGCCAGTTTTCTTCATCCATGGTCGGTGTATCGGCCCTGAAATAGTATCCGGGCCAACGGGTCTCATCACGGAACAGCATGGTGCGCACATGGGCTTCCGCCTGCGCCATGCGGTGCCTATTCTCCCAGCACCTTTCCAGTTCGTAGATACCCTCGGCAGCCAGTTTCTCTGCATCTTCCTGCAGATACACGAACAGCTCCATGGCTCTCTCAAGATTCGGTTTGCTGGTCTTGAAGGCCGCGGTTACGCCGCCGGCGTACTCATCCATGATCTTCTGCATACGATCCATGAAGGGGCGCCACAGGATATAGTTGGGGTTGACGGAGGGTTCGGTGGTGATATTGCAAAATTCCTGGTAGGTATCCAGAGGCGCCAAGATCTTTGCTTTCAAATCTTCCACCACAGCCGCATCGACGTTGGGCGCAGCACCCTTTTCCACGATGTATTTGATGGCGGCTTTACCGGTAATACGACCTTCCGCATGAGAACCGGAGGAGAATTTATGGCTGGAAGCACCGGAGGCGTCGCCGGCCGCAAACAGACCGTCCACCGTTGTCATGTTGTTAAAACCCCATTTGTAGGGGGTGTCCAGATCTTCGGGACCGCTCACCCATGCGCCGGAAGCGCCGGAGTGGGAACCGATAAAGTACGGCTCACAAGCGGCGATTTCGGAATGTTTCTCTTCGGGTTTGACGTTCATGGCCGCCCAGAGATGGGCCTGGGAAATGGTCATATCCAGAAAATCTTCCCATGCTTCGGACTCCAGTTCCTTCAGTTTCTTCTTGTAGCCCTTGGGGTCTTCCTTGTAGGCGTCGGCGATTTTGCCCATGGCCTCAGCGGTTTCCATGTACAAGGGACCTAAGCCTTCATCAATATCCAGCATACCCAGGTAATTCCTGAGGTTGGCCGGAATGGGTTTGGCCAGGCCGTATGGGGCCCAGTTGTTGAGTTCTTCTTTCCTGACCGTCATGTATTCGCCGCCCACGGCGCTGATGGCGCGGGATTTGAACAGCAGGAACCATGCACCCACGGGGCCGTACGCATCCTTGAACCGGACAGGAATGAAACGCACTTCCTGACAGGTCATCTCAGCACCGGCCTTGATGGTGAAATAAGCACTGGAACCGGTGTTGAAAGGCGGATACCAGGAACGTCCAAACCCTTCACCCACGGAACGGGGACGGAACACATGCACCGCGCCGCCCATGGTGGCAACAGTACATTTGGCCTTGAACACATAGAATTTTTCTTCACGGGTGCTGAAGCCCACAGCGCCCACACACTTGTTGCCATCCAAAAGCGGCTCGACGATGAAAACACGCTCGAAAATCTCGCCACCCGCATCGGCGATGGCGTTTTTGGCGGCTTCCGCGACGAGGATCTTGTAGGACTCACCGTTGATCATGAGCTGCCAGCGACCTTCATGAATGTACTTGCCGTCTTCATCCAGCCAGATTTTAAGACCCCACTTTTCAAACAGGTGAACCGAAGAGTCCACGTGGCGGGCGATGTTGTACACCAGATCTTCCCTGGAAATACCCATCAGGTCCTGACGCACGTAACGAACGTAGTCTTCGAGGGTGTTGTCGCCGTCTTTCACGCCCACATACTGGTTGATGGCGGAAAGCCCCATGGCCACAGCGCCGCTTCGATCCAAGGCCGCTTTGTCCACCAGGGTAATTTTAAGGTTGTTTTTCTTTGCCCAGTAGGCGGCTTCAGTGGCCACGCCACAGGCTGAGAATCCCCCACCGAGAATCAGGAGGTCAGTGTTTACTTCTACTGTTTCAAAATTTGCCATTATAAGTTACCTCCTCTCTCTATAGTGTAGGAACTGCATCAAGACCTAAAGATGCAGGCTCGGTTGCGAGGGCTTCGCTGTTCAGATCGTCCTGGGTTGCAAAACCGCCCAATGGATCCGCGGAACCTTCTTCAGTGGTCCGGATGGGGAACTTAAACCTTTTCAGGCTGCCATCACGAAACTTGACGGTCCACATGATATCCTCGGAACCGCGAAGCGGTGTACAGCTTGCGCCCAAAGGAATAAAATCGGCATAACCGCGAACATCCATGGCCTGCTGCGGGCAAATCTTGACGCAACACTGGCATTCCCAGCACATGGAAGGATCACGATTGTACGCCTTCATCTTCTCTTGATCCAGCACCATGAGGTCGTTGGGGCAAATGTACATACAAGCTGTCCTGTCTTGCCCTTTACAACCATCGCATTTTTCTGCAATTACGAAACTTGGCATTAGTATACCTCCTGATTTAACAATTTAAAAACGGTAAATGTTGATACGATCAAAAAAACCATTTGCCCCGGAAAAGTTCCAGGCTTACACCTCCTTTCTCTGCAATTAAGGTCCAGAGCAGCCGCCGGTCGGAGCAAAATGGATTATCCCCAACCGGAAATCTTCACCCCTACCTTCAAAATGCACCCACTTGCCACTTCAAAATCGGCACTGCACCCTCAAACTTCGGCCTTGAACAGACTTTGTGCATTTTTGAACAAGCTCATTTATATCGAATTTTATGGAGGTGTCAAGAAAAAATGATCAAAAAGGTTCAAGATTCTCAAAAAAATTTAGGAAGAACCCACCAGATCTCTGGGTTGCCCGGTGGATTCCATGACGCTGCTCCAGAGACGGCCATTGGGATCGATTCTTTTTCGCGCTGAAACCGCCATGGGGATCGGCACATGGGTATACTCCGTGTCCCAGTACCCCACCACCATATTGGTTCGGCCGGCCATGCCCGCATGCACCGCATTGTGCCCCAGTAACAGGCAAAACACGGAATCCTTGGGGTTTGCGGGAACACTCCGAATGATATAGCTGGGATCAATGTATTTCAGATGCATTTCCATCCCTTCACGCTTGAAATAGTCTCTGATTTCGTCGCGCAGGAAAATACCGATATCGCCGAACCGGACGTTCCCGGAAGCATCGCATTCCCGCCGCTTTTCCAGCAAATCCTGTCCCGCGCCTTCGGCTACCACAATCACCGAATGGCTGGCCCATTCCAGTTTCTTTTTCAGGGCGGGCAGAAAACGTTCAAGGCTGAACGGCACCTCCGGTACCAAACAGAAATTGACATCACTGGTGGCCAACGTCGCGTTTGCCGCAATAAACCCGGATTCCCGCCCCATCAATTTCACCAAACCCACACCGTTTCGCGCCCCCTTCGCTTCCACATGGGCTGCGTAGATACAGGGCTGAGCCGCTGAAACAGCGGTCTCAAAGCCGAAAGACTGATCCAAAAAGGAAATATCGTTGTCAATGGTTTTGGGAATCCCCACCACACCGATTTTGAGGTTGCGTCGCCCGATCTCCTCGTTGATGGCCTGGGCGCCCCGTAGCGTACCGTCACCGCCGATAGCAAAGAGGAGCCCTACATTCATGCGCTCCAGGGTATCCACCATTTCCGAAACATCCTGAGGCCCCCGGGATGAACCGAGAATGGTGCCCCCTCTTCCATGAATATTTTCCACAACCTTCGGGTTCAATTCCACGGGTGCGTGCCGGTACCGGGGTGAAAGACCCTCATACCCATAACGGTACCCGAAAACCGTGTTGACCTGATAATGGTAATGGAGGCTCAGCACAATGGCGCGGATCACGTCGTTCAAACCGGGGCAAATTCCGCCGCAGGTCACGATACCGCATTTGAGTTTTGACGGGTCAAAGTAGATTTTTTCTCTCGGCCCGGCCATCTCGAAGCTCGGCAGCGTCTTTCCGTCTCGAATATACGCCTCGGCTTCTGTCAGGGTGGCGTGAAAAAGGATGCGATCCGCGTCGTCCACGAATTGTCCCACACCAAAAGGGGAGGGCACACGGCATTCACCCAGTTTCTCTACCTCCAGATTCAAACCATCTAGTTCCATGGGCGGACCTCAATCGCTAAAAACTGAAATCAAAAAATACGAAGGATAGAGAAATGGGGCTTAATTGTCAACCCTGTTGTGTGAGGTCTGGATATTCGACATAAGCGACAGTTTCTTGAACTGAAGTTTCGCTGTTCTTGATATTTTTTTGCGAAACACCCAACGGGTGCAATACAAAAAAGTTACACAGAGTAAGCTGCCAATGACAAATCTCCGATGATATTGTTATCAAACATATTTCTTAC
>JAGHDR010000141.1 GCA_021159825.1 Deltaproteobacteria bacterium
ATCCTTCCCGTCGCCGGGACTGGGCGTTACCCAGCGCCTTGTCCTGCGGAGCCCGGACTTTCCTCTCCCCTGTCAATGACATGGGCGGCGGCCATTTGTTTTACTTCGGCATACCCGGGTTAACGTATGGAATACGGTTTAAGGTTGCTGATAACGTTCATCCTCTCCCCAATACATGATCCGTGCACAACTGGGGCAGGTCATGAGTTTGTCCCCGCGGATCAGCTCGTTGAACTTTTGAGGCGGGATCGCCATACGACATATCTGGCACACCCCTTTGACAACCGGGGTAATGGCAACACCGTTCTTGTGGCCTCTGAGCACGTCATATTTTTTTAAAAGCGATCCCTCTGTTGCTTTACAGCAAAGTTTGCGCTCTTTTTCAAGCTTTTTAAGATCCTTATCCAGAATTTTCATATCTCTCAGTATCTGTTTCCGGTCCTGGTCAAATTGTTTTTTCATGGTCTCGGATTTTTTTCGATTATCGTCACAGGCGCTTACCAGTTCATCTTTCTGCTCCATCTGTTCTATAACGGCCGTCTCCAGAGCCTCTTTTTCGAGCTTGATGCCCTCAATCTCCTTGAGCGCTGCCGTATATTCTTTGTTTGATGCGATACTGGATAATTTCACCTCAGCCTTTTTCAACCGTTCATCCAGGTCTTGAATTTCCCGTTCGGTTTCCCGGCGCAGGTTGTCGTGGGAATTTAATTTGTCTATTTCTTCCTGCAGTAGGGCTTGTGCTGCTGCCAGATCCTCTTCGCGCTTCTGCACCGCCGCCGGGCCCCGTTCTTTTTTGGCCAGCTTCTCTTTTATGCGAATGTCATAAGCTTGAAGACCAATTAAAAGTTTCATTGTTTTTTCCAAAGTTCTCACCTCTTAACTCATTCGACGCGTTTGTGGTTTTTGGAGCAGTTGGCTTTAAGCAGTCCCGTCAAATTTCCCTGCCTCTCAGGGAACTGGAAGAAAATAATATACGCATACCGTGCAGAACTTTTGTTCGTCTTCAAGGCGTGATGGCAGGTGCATAGTGAGCTATGTACCTGTTATCACAACGTAGAAGTCGAGCAAAAGGGCAAACAGGATGCGTAGATTATTTTTTGGAAGTCCCCTTACATGCCGGACGTCATCCGGATTGGATCCCCCTGGGTGCTATCCGTTTCGATCCCAACTTCCCAACCTTCTTTTCTAAAAAAATCCTCCAAGTGCTTGCAAAAAATATTAAATGCTGTTTTTTCCGTATGGAAATGCCCGCCATCAATAAGGGCAATGCCGAGGGATTTTGCTTCCAGTGCCGCGTGATGGCCAACGTCCCCTGTAATAAGTACGTCAGCGCCACTTCCTGCAGCAGATGATGTGAGGCTGCCGCCTGAACCGCCAACCACGGCAATGCGCCGGACGCTGTCTTTATTTTGACCCACCAGACGAATGTGATCCGCGCCAAGCTTCTTTTTTACAGCCTTTGCAAGGTTGTAAAGATCTGTAGGCTCCGGTAAATTTCCCACCCTTCCGAGCCCTACCCCGGGCTCTTTGTCGTGAGGTTGTAGAACTTCGACATTTTGGAGACCCATAAGATTTGCCAGGATATCGTTTATGCCGCCCTTGGCAACATCCAGATTGGTATGCGCGGTCACAACGGAGATATGCCTTTGTGCGGCCCGGGCCAGGATTTTCCCGGGGTAAGCGTTGATTTCGATATGCGAAACGGATTTAAAGATCAGAGGATGATGGGTGAATAGAATCTGGGCATTGGCTTCGGAAGTGTTCATCAGGGCGTCAAGGGTGGGATCCAGAGAAGAAAAAATCTTTTTAATCTTCTGCCCTGAATCCCCGATCTGAAGCCCGGGATTGTCCCACGGTTCTGCCAGCCTCATGGGCGCAATGTGCTCAATCAGACGCAGAAAATCTTCCAATGTTGGTATCATGGCAAAACCTGCTTTTAGCTCCCTTTTAGAAAAGGTAAAGGGCGTATCCTGCCTGAGGATACGCCCTTCCTGAAATCTTTATTCCCGATTTGGGTAAAACATCCGTTTTAAAAAGGTAAGGGGCATGAACACACAAAAACCGCAAGATTATGGTTTATGGTGGGCCCACCTGGGTTCGAACCAGGGACCTACCGGTTATGAGCCGGTGGCTCTTCCAACTGAGCTATGGGCCCTCCAAATACAGGCTACCCTAACGGCATCTTTCCGCCCTTTAGGAGCGATGCCATGGTTTTGCGGCAACCGACTACAATAGAATGAGCATCCAATCAGAATTTGTCAAGCAAAAAAAAGGCGCAACCTGAAGAGTTGAAATCAGTTATTATCCATAAAGCTTTTCAACTTTCTGCTTCGACTGGGATGCCGCAGTTTTCTAAGGGCTTTGGCTTCTATCTGTCGAATGCGTTCTCGGGTTACGCTGAAATCCCTTCCCACTTCTTCCAGGGTATGGTCCGCCTTTTCACCAATGCCGAACCGCATGCGAAGAACTTTTTCTTCTCTCGGTGTCAGGGTGGTCAAGACCTTCCTCGTTTGTTCGGCCAGACCAAAATTGACCACGGCATCTCCCGGTGAAAGGATATTTTTATCTTCTATAAAATCTCCAAGATGACTGTCTTCTTC
>JAGHDR010000212.1 GCA_021159825.1 Deltaproteobacteria bacterium
GATAAATGGGAGATTCCTGTTCTCGAAATCATTTCTACCGCTTAATCAGTTTGTGGGATAGGGAGACGATCGTGATAAAAAACATCACCGACGGCTGGGTACTGGTTCAGTTGAATAGGTGATTCAATTATATCAATAGGTTATGGTGTCTTCCGGGAAGGCATAATAATTGATATAAGTAATTGTTTTAACCGGCATAATTTTGGAATCCACGTTTTTTTACCTATTCAACCGAACCAGTGCCGTTTTCCGGAAAATCCTGTAAAAACAGCATGGTCGTCCCCGACGTTAGGGACGACTTGAACCGCCACTGTTTACAGCAGCTTTTCACGCCTCAGGCCATTGATGATCTCGGTTGTGGATTTACTGCGGTCCATGGTGTAAAAATGAAGCCCGTCGACGCCTTTTTCCAGCAATCCCATGCATTGCTCCGTAGCGAAATCTATTCCCAAACTTAAAACGGCGTCTTTATCCTCCGGATCCACTGCATCGAGGTTACGTTGCAATTTGTCGGTAATCGTTGAACCACAAACTTTGGATAACATCTGGGTCATCTTAACCGTGTACACCGGCATGATGCCCGGTATAATGGGAACATCAATTCCAATGGCCCGGCACTTGGCGACAAAGTCAAAAAAATAGGCGTTATCATAAAAATACTGTGCAACAACATATTCCGCGCCATTGTCAACTTTAAGTTTCAGATATTCGATGTCTTTCTCAAGACTTTCAGCCTCAACATGACCTTCAGGGTATCCGGCGCATCCCAGTGTAAAATCATAGCGCTCTTTAATAAACGAAATCATCTCAGACGCGTAGCGAAAGGCGTCGGGATGCGCTGCAACATCATCTCCTTTCGGTTTATCACCTCGGATCACAAAAATGGTTTCAACCCCCAGCGCTCTATACTTGTCCAAGACTTCAATGATTTCATGGGGGGCAAGTCCGTATCCAGCGATATACGCCACGGTAGGCAGATTCTTATCCAGCATTAATCGTTTAACCGTTTGATAGGAACCATCCCTGGTGGAACCGCCGGCGCCGAATGTTATGGACATATAATCAGGTTTCAGCTGGGCCAAGCCGCCGATTACTTTGTCAAAAGTTTCGGTCGCCTTATCATTCCTCGGAGGGAAAATCTCCATGGAAATAACCGGGTTATTACTTTTGTACAAATGCGCAACACGCATAATAAACCTCCTCCATTATTGATTTTAAATTGGCTTTAATTAGGCTCTCCATCTCTTACAGAGCAGGGATTGTTCTGAGTATTATTAGATATCAGCCTCCCATTCTATCGCCAAAAGCACACGATATCAAGGACTATTCAATTTAAGCCTCGATGATCGTTTCGGCTATCCAACCAAACCATGCGACCTGGAAAACCTCGTGAAAAAAATTCACCAAGCTGTCCGGGTCGCTTAAAATTTAAAAACAAAATCCATCTGGAGCCTGTTTTCATGCTCCTTGTAACGGTCGCTGTTCCAAAGCGGATTCCCTTCAGCCGCCGTTTTCCAGGCGTTTACCGGATCCGTATAGAAAAAAACGGCCCGTAGAAGCGTATTGCCGTACGGCCAGTAATGCAGGGCCACTTTGTGACCTTTACGGTTGGCGCTATAAAAATCCTGGTCGTTCAAGCAACCCAGAACGGCATTTTGCTCTATGTAGGCATATTTGTAGTAAAGAGAGTAAGCGCCTTTTTTCCCCTCATTGCCGATTTTAAATGAAACATTATACGCCTTGTTTTCGTCGCTCGGCACCCCGTCTGCCGTATTGTAAATATAGTCAAGAAAGACCTTCACAGGGTAAGGCCCCAGTTTGAATCCTACCTCGGAAATACCTTCCCAGAGTTTGTAATCATATTCGAAATTTATATTCCCAGCCGGGTCGGTTACGAATGAATTTCCACCACCCTTGTTATAGACCCCATCATGCATCCATTTTGTGCCGTTAAGATTGCTCCAGCTATAGTAGCTTTCGGCAAGGACCCATTTGACTGAACCGATACTCCAGTCAAAACCCGCCTGATTGAGATAGAGGCATGGCATCAGGAGTCCTGTTGTTTTCATTTACCACCATCTGGCCCAGGTAAATAAAGGGTTGAAAAACTTTTGACCCCTTGTAGCTATAATACTCAAACGCACCATCGGGATTCACGTCAGGGTCCCACATAATGTCTGTGTGATGGAAGTTCTTTTTGAATTTACCGGCCCCAACCCCCAATCCCTTAAACCAGTTGGGCTTGTATTCAGCATAAGCTTTGGCTAAATAAATCCCCTTATCATTAAAATCCTCCCCAAACGTCACGTTGGTCGTGGTGGCCTCCTGATTTGTGGCCATGTTGGTGGTGATCATGAAATGGGTTTTTATCTCGTCTGTTATGGGGGCGTCAAGGTAGAGCCTTACCCTGATCCTGCCCCTGTCGCGTGCATCCTGTTTCCCCGGGGTCCCGTTTTTGTTCAACATCCCCCGGTTCCAGAGCCTCTCATACCGGAGCCTCAAGTCGCCGCTGAGCTTGATCTTCCGGGTCCATTTCGGCAGGCTGTCGCGCCACAACTTCTCTGTTTCCTTTGTTTCAATCTTGACCGCCTTTTTGATCTCTTCTTTTTGAACCTCCTGCCCCTTTTCAATGGATTTCCTTTGACTTTCCAGCTCCTGCTTTAACCTCTCGATCTCGTTTTGCTGTTGCTGAATGACGTCGCTCAGGTCATTAAGCCGCTTCAATACATCGTCAGTCGTTGCTGTCCCGCAAAACGCGGGCCGGCAACAGAAAACCAGGAGCGCACCCAGCAACGCTAAACCAATTGTCTTCACCCTCTTTTTCATACATTCCTCCTTTAAAGTTTATCCCTTTTTCTTGGGGCCCTTGGGAAACACGTTGAAAACCGATGAGGGCGACTCCACCACCTTCCGGATCTTATCCTGGATGTCCTTCTTTACACCCTCGTCCTTTTTGCCCCACGCCCCCTCTATCTTGTCCACCAGCTCATCAATCTCACAGGGCTTGGTCAGGTAATCGTACGCGCCCAATTTCATGGCCTCCAGGGCCGTATCAATGGCGCCGTGCCCGGTCAGGATGAGGGTTTCAGTGAAGAGACCTAATTTCTTGATCTCTTTCAATGTGGTAATCTCGTCCATTCCCGGCATTTTGAGATCCAACACAATCACGTCAAAGTCCTCTTTCTCAAGTGCCTGTATGGCGCTGTCGCCGCTATTCACGGCGGTGACGCCATATCCCCTGGTGGTAAGAAGCCTGGAC
>JAGHDR010000070.1 GCA_021159825.1 Deltaproteobacteria bacterium
CATTAAAAGTAACTGTTAATGAATCGTTGTCCAAAAAGTTAATGCCCTTGTAACCGGAATCCTCGGCCAGATTACTAACCTGCGCCAGCAGGGAGTTAAACTGGGTGGCCAAAGCCGATCTTTCGGTTGTATCCGTGGTGGAAAGGGCGGACTGTGCAGTAGATTTTGCTGAGGCAATGAGATCCGAAATGGCCTCGATGCCATTGTTGGCGGCCTTAATGGTTTGCACCGCCTCACCCATTGCATCCTTTCGAAAGTTCAGGTCGGAGGCACGCTGCTTGTGTTCCTGGGCCGCAAAGAAATTGATAGGGTCATCCAGAGCAGAATCTACTTTTAAACCCGTTGACAGCCTCTTTTGGGTCTGTTCCATCAGCGAATTGGTGTTTTGTAATGCGAACAAGTTGGCGCTTATCCCTGCTGTCAGTGTAATTGCCATGATGTTTCTCCTTTTCTAGGTGTTTGGCCTGGCATTCTTGCCAAGAGGTTTTCTGTTTTGCCGATCTCTGTCGGCGTTCTTGGCCGGTTACTCTTTTTCGTCCCCTTTCTCTACCCTTGATTTGTGAATGTTTTGTTGCCGTTAATTCTATCATCGACGCATTCGCGGAAAACTTTAGAAAAAAATGTCAATACACCTTGGAAAAACCTGAGTATTGGTCCTTGTCCGGATCCATTGAAAGCCCGTACTTGTCTACGCCCGTGAACTTGAATTCCATATGTGCGGGGTCTATTGTTCCATCAGCAGAGTCGTTTTGCCGGATGGTGAACTGTATTTTGGCCGTCATCGTATCTTCATCCCAATAGACGTTGTCCGGAAAGCTTGTGACCGATATTTCAGTGGAAGCCACCGGGAGTCCAAAATTGTACGCTTCTCCCGGACCGGCCCCTGTTGCTCTGCTGATTTTCCAGTTGAAGCGGTTTTCAACAGAGGCTCTGTCCATCTCTTTGTCGAACTGGAATATCATGGTGAATGTTTCTGATGCATTTGCATTCTGCAGATAGGCCGCCAGATCCGACACCTTGGTCATTCTGGGCATCATGTAACTGAAAGTGCCCGATGGATTAGCAGAAACGAGCTTTGGCGGATCAACCTTATACATATAGCGTGACAGTGTATCAGCCAGATCAGGGGCCTCTTCCTCAAGAAACTCGAAGATCTTCTCAGCATCGTCCATCCTGCCGAGATCCGCGTATGCAAAACCTATTTCCGCATAGGCATCATGAAAATCACGATTAAGTTTGATTGACTCTTCAAAGAGATCGATGGCTTTTTCGTAGCGCCCCTGCCTGCTGTAGGCAAGGCCTAAACCATAAGAACTATAGGGGCTTTTGGGTTCTAGTCTCCGAACTGTATTAAATTCCGCTTCTGCTTCGTTATAGCGATTCTGGAACAGATAGGCCTGCCCCAGGGAATAATGATTGGCAGAACTCGGGTCAATTCTCACTGCGGCCGCATATTCGGTTTCCGCTTCTTTGTATCGGCCTTCGGAGAAATAGAGCTTCGCCAGGTCAACATGCGGCTCAGCCGGATCAGGGTTTAATTGATGGATGTTTTATAGGCTTCAATGGCCTTATCTGTTTCGCCTAAATTGAGCTGTGCCATTGCCAGATATTTGGCCGCATCTTTTGAAAATGACGAGTTCGGGGCCATAGAGAGTGCCCCCTTAAAGGCCCGGGCCGCTCCGCTGTAATCCTTCTTTTGATATAAATCAATCCCGCTTTTCAGGGTGTTGCTTGCCATGTACTCCAACTGTTGCTGCTGTTGGGTAGAAGAGACAAATAGAGCCCCTGTATTACTACTGCTTAACAAATCCATTTTGTTGAGCCTTGATTTAAACGCATTCTGAAAAATGATGACAAGTTGTTCTGGAATAAATGATCCACAACAGTCCTAATTATACCTATCGGCGGAAAGTGAGTCCTCTTGAGTCTTTTTTTCAGATCGGCCATTATGCCAGACGTAATAGTCGAGCTATTTTTGACAGGATAAGGGATGCCCGATAAATTATTTGCAAATTATGGACTGTTTGGATAAAATATTCAGAAATAAAGTCGGATACGCTGAAAGCAGGTGTATTGACCGGTTGATTGTTTTTACGGATAGGGGGAAATCAAGATGATCCGGTTTAAGATAGATGTTACTTTTATAAACAGAGAGAAGGAGATGGCCGAGTTGCGGAACTACCTCGAAGGCCGGCCTAATTCCATCCTTTTCTTGTACGGCCCAAAGTCGTCCGGCAAAACGACCCTGATGTATCGGTTGTTTGAGCAGATAGAAGCTGAAAAGAGGTATAAAATCAACTTCCTCAACCTGCGTGAGATTTTTTTGACATCATATGATGATTTTATCGACGCCTTTTTTAAGTCAAGCAACTCGGAAAAGGGTCTGAAAACCGGTACCCGGAGACAGTACAGTCTCTTCGGTCTTTTCAAACTTGACGCATTTACCGAGAAGATGCTCAAGAAACATCAGGAAGACCCCTTTCTGGTTATGGAACGGGAATTTCAGCGTTTGGCCAAGAAGGGTATCCAGCCGGTAATCATTATCGACGAATTCCATAAACTTGATGGCCTTTATCTGCCGGATAAGCAGAAAAGGCTCATGGTGGAATTAATGAATTTCTTTGTGGCTATGACCAAAGAAAGTCACCTCTGTCACGTGATCATCGCCTCGTCGGATGCCTTTTTCATCGAACAGGTTTATGTGGACAGCAAGCTCCGCAAAACCAGCAAATTCATGGAACTGGATTATCTTGAAAAAGAGGATGTCTTTGTTTGGCTTCGGGATATCAAAAAATACAATCAGATTCAGGCGTACACGCTTGATGAGAAACAGATCGAGATAATATGGAATACCGTTGGCGGCAGCGCCTGGGAAGTTTATTCTATTCTTGAGGATTTGTTTCAATATCCCCTGGATGCCGTCATATCGAAAATCAAGCGGGAAAAAACGGCTATGATCGCTGACTGGACGTTTGATGATGCGGCCCGTAATTCTCTTCTTCGTTACTTTAGAAAACAACCGATCCGTAAACTAACAGAACTTGCAGGCACCGATAAGAATATCCTGGGGCAGGCAGTCAAGGACAATATCCTGTATTAAGACCCGGTGGACGGGATTTACGGCATTCAGGGCAAGAGTCTGGAATGGGGAATCAAAGGGTATTTCGAGGAAACGGGTGACCTTTCGTGAACATATGGAAGTTTGAAAAAATCTTTCAGTGTGGAAACCCTCAAATACCTCGAGTCGAGAGAACTGGGTCCCTTTGGGAAATTTCCGATTTTTTGGGAGAATTGTTGAATGTGGCGCAACGCCGAACTGTTCCTGATATTGAGTTTCAGGACTTGCTTCAGGCCTCGTTACATCAAAAATCTTCGATATCCAAAATACCTTGAGAATACAGTTGGTTCAGACAAAAAAACGTGCTCCCGGATCACAATTGGACACTCTTGATTTCCTGGCCGATCATAATTCCAAACAGCTACCCGCTCAACCGTTCAATGGAACATTATTTGAGGCGCGGTTGGATGATTGGGGGAAAGGGATAGAGGATGAATTAGTGGCTGAACGAAAACGCTCATAACTACCTGAATTTATAAGGCGTGAATCTGAAAAAGGGGGTTTTCGTTCAGGCACGAATTATCCAGTCAACGAGTTAACTGACCTTTTCAATTGCGGCTGCTGTAGATTGCAAAAAGCGTAGCGAATCCGCAATACCGTCGAAATATCGCCGTCAGCGGACCGCTTTCCCCAGCCGCGTTGTCCGGTTGAGAAAATACAG
>JAGHDR010000225.1 GCA_021159825.1 Deltaproteobacteria bacterium
CTGGCAATATTAACCACCGCCGGATGAACTTTTTCAAACACATCCACATTGATTTTCTCATCGGAAGAGTAAACGACCGGTTGCGCCACCATTGACGGTTCAGGGGTATTGAAGTCCAGGGATTCCACCGTGGGCCTTTTTTCCGGAAAAAACGATCTGTCCTCTTTCTTGAACCATAAAAAGAGAAAGACAAGCAGCAAAACAAACCATACGGTCTTGGTTAAATATCTCGACATCATCAGGGTCCTTGTTAAAGGGAGAAAAACATATTTCAATTTACATAATATAGGTCTTCATAGACGAATTTCAAATTCCAGGCCCGGGATCCCGTATCATCGGGGGGGGGGGGGATCAAGATAGGTGGCTGCCGTGTCGCGGTAAAGAAATCCTGCGTTTGCAGGCATGAGTTCATCTACCTCATTGAAATTTAAAATAATTGGAATCTTTGGAAGCGCCCTGAAGCGGACACTGATGTCATAGGATTGATTGGCCAGTATTGTTCCGCCCAATTTCAAACATCTGCGGCCAATGGCTTCAAGCCGATTGGAAGACGCCGGGAATAGATTTCCCGGCCGTGCTTACCATGCGCACAATGCCGCCATAACAGCACTTTCCACACCTGATCAGGAAATGGCACTTCTGAGCAAACATCCGGCCCAACCGTGCAACAAAGCAAAAGGCGCTTATCGCTACTGGTTCCCCATAGGAGGACTTTCGGATTTTGATTCTGAGGGGGGCCTGTGGAACCCACAAGGCCGCCGGGAGATTTCTTATTTTTCCCCGGCTTTCGTCATCACAGCCGCAGCAAAGACTTTGGCATCTTCCAGATCCGCCTCATCCGGATGACCTACGGCACTTTGCGCTTCAAGGGCCCAATCCCTGTGCGTCGCTTTTTTCAAAAGGGCATCAATGATACCTTGCTTAACAACACCGCGGGAGCCGAATGTCCCCATCACTTTCAGATCCTTTGCCAGGCCAATGGCAGAATAAAATGCCGTAATGGCCGGTACACCGCCTCGGAGAGAACCATGGGTTGCAAAAAATGCGACCTTCATTCCTTCGGGTAATCCCTTGACAAAGGTTCCCATTTTCGCGGGCAACCCCATGGATTGAACAGGGAAGCCACAAAAGATCAGGTCGTATTCGGATAGATTCGAAGCCGCTTCCGCCAGACAGATTTCCTTTTCGCTTTCCTCAATGGCATCATAGATAGCATTGGCCACTTTTTTGGTGTTTCCAGTATCTGAGTAGTAAGCAACCAGCGCTTTCATTGTTCGTTCCTCCTGGAAAAAAAAGTTGCGCAGCACGCCTTCCAGCGCGTGAACGGCCAAAGTGGGCTTTTAATCACTTATCAGATTCTGAATCGAGTCCCCTCAAAATCTCGGCATTTTTCTGGATTCGCGCCTGGTTTTTCTTGAGGTTTTTCTTATTGCTCTTCGCTTTCCTGGCCCGTATGAGGCTGGTCTGTTTACTGTTGGAACCCATATTGCGTCTCCTTGTTTGCTGTAAATTTCAATCGAGTAAGCTAGCTTTCATTACGGCGGTTGTCAACAACAAAAAAATCCCCCTGCCCGGACATGCCGGATAGGGGGCGATTGGTTTCAAACGTTTGGGCTACTGAGGCCTGAAGATCAGCAACCAGGCATGGGCAATTATGATGGTGATGATCATATAAGGAAAAGCCGTTTTCATAAACCCGATAAAGCTGATCTTGTAGCCCCTGGACTCGGCAATGCCCATGGTCACCACGTTGGCCGATGCTCCGATAATGGTCCCGTTGCCGCCAAGGCAAGCCCCCAGCGCCAGTGCCCACCAGAGCGTATTTTCCGCCCCCGGGATTACCGTACTCAAGTAACCCACGATCGGCAGCATCGTCGCCGTAAAGGGGATATTGTCCACAAAAGCGCTCATAATGGCCGATACCCAAAGGATCAGGCTGCAGGCGATCACAAAATCTCCTGCGGAGAGTGTCAGAATCCAGTCGGCAACAACCGCCAGGAGACCGCTGGTTTCCACAGCACCCACCATGATAAAGAGGAAAATAAAAAACATGAGGGTGGGCCACTCAATGTCCTTTTCAATCAGTTCAATCAAATCCACCTTTTCCGTAAGAACGGCAATAGTCAGAAGCAATACACCGCCCATGAGGGCGGCCACGCTGACCTCCATGTGCCAGTAGCCATGGCTCAGAAATAGAAATATGACAATCCCCAACACCGCCAAACCGTAAGTAAGCAGCCGGGGATCGGTAATCCGGTATTTTTCCTTGAGCACCTGAATAAAGTCCTGCACATCATCCACCTTGGCAGCAGCGTATCCCTTTCCCCACACAAGCTTGGTGAAAACAATCAGCACAATCATGCACACCCCACAGAGCAGCGTCAGGGCCACCACAAAATCCATGAAGGTCAAGCCTGCATAGGACCCGATCATGATGTTCGGAGGGTCACCGATGAGGGTGGCGGTACCGCCCACATTTGACGCGAACACCAGGGGTAGGAGCAGGTGAAGGGGATTGATGCCCAAAGATATGGAAATCTCAATGGCCACCCCCGTCAACAGCAGCATGGTGGTCACATTATCCAGAAACGCGGAAGAAACCGCGGTGAAAATCATGAGGTAGACCACCAGCACAAAAACTTTTCCCTTGGCCAGTTTGTAGGACATATAAGCGCACCACTGAAACACGCCGGTATGTTTCAGAACACCCACAATGATCATCATGCCCATGAGGAGAAACACCACATTCATATCGATGGAAAAGATGGCGCTTTCAAATGAAAAAATGTGATATTCCGGGTTGATGGTGCCGATGGTATAGGAAATAACCAGCATCGTGATGGCGCCCAGCATGGCGGCGACGGTCCTGTGAAGCAGTTCAAAGGCAATGAGCACATAGGCGAGGATGAATACAACGGTGGAGATCCAGAAAGCCGGCCCCAGGTGACGGTCCAGAGACATATCTTCGCTCAAAAAAAGATGATCCCCGTGCCGGGCCAGGTCCTTCCCTTGAACGGTAAAGATGGCCCCCTTGAAACTGGCTCTATCAGCCTTCACCTCAATGGTTGCTTGTTCCACTTCGCCTTTTTCCATCTGGAAACGGACCACATATTTTCCGTTGTGGGCCGTTTCCCCGTGCGCCGCTTCCTTGCCGTTGACCAGAACCCGCACGTTGGCTTCGTTAACAGGCTCTTTGTGACTATCGAGGACGATACCCGAGACATTAATGGTGTCGCCACCCTCAATCAGAGCTTTGGGAGGCCCGCCTCCCGCCCCATGGCCGGCGAATGCGGGTATATTTATTAAAAAAAGGACAATGACAAAAAAAGAAAAGAGACCGTACCTAAGGGTTTTCATGAAGCGTTTTCCTCCTCCTAGCTTGGCAAGGGACCGGATGCTGAATTGTCTTGCAGTCCCGTAAATAAAATGCAACGTAAAACCATTGAGTCGTCTATGTTGAAACCACTCGCATCAATTCGGGTGTGCAACGTCGGTCGGAATCTAACAAAAGGGTTTTTGGGCTGTCAAGAGAAAGGTTGCACCTGTTGTTAATCTGGTGTAGATTTTTCGCAGAACTTTCAATTTTTTGTTATTGAAGTGAAAAGTTTCCTTTTTCGGAGTACAGTATTAAAGGGTTTAATTAATTTCTAATGATTATGGACACTCAATTTTTTGTTATAAAATCCCTTTGGGTTCAAAACAGCATCATGCTTCTTGCATTGGGCTTGGTACTGTCTTTTCTCTTTTATTCTTTCATAAAACAAAAGCCCAAGCACCTTCTGGCCTCCGCCATCTGGCTGGCCATTGTTCTGTGGTTTTTCAACAGCTCTTTCTTCGGATTCAGCACGGTTGCGGTAAACCCTGAAGGAATAAAAGTAAATTACGGGATACTCTCCTGGAGAAACGACCACCTTCCCATTACATCTCATTGGGAAATCATAACCACTCCGTCTGGTATTCGAAGACTGAAAAAGGTCCACTTCATCAAAATCGAAAATCATAAAAGCATGAGGGTTCGCGGCATAAACGATGTAAATTTTCTTAAACACATCGGAGCGGCCATTGATGAATGCAGGAATTCACCTTAGCGCTCGAAGAAAACGGAGGGAAAAAGCCAATGAAAGCAAGTATCCCAAGGACAAACCGCCTCGGGCATTAACGAAAAAATCCGAGTTCATTTCCCCCTCCTCATACAGAGGCGTCCGCCGAGGACAATCAATGCCACCTGGCCTGCCCCCATCCAGACCAGCAACAAGGGAATCAGGATGGTCCCCAGGTGGATCCACCAAATCGCCTTTTCCTCATAGTAGATAAGACGATTTTCGATTTTTTGGATGGCTTCCTTAAAATCAGAACCCAATACCTGAACTTCCGCCAGGTCTTTATCCTGGATTCCGTCTACTGAAAGGGCGCCGGACTGGGAAGGGGCGGATTGCAGGCCGGCACGCACATGGACTACGGAAAGGTCTATCTGATTCAGCCGTTCGCGGATATTCAGCAAAGCATTTTCGGTGGAATCAAATGTCTGCCCCGCAAAGCGACGTAACTGCTTTTCGGCATTACCCATCTTAAAAATTGCCACACCACAGGCAAACACGCCCGCGGCGCCAACCAATATCAAGAGGATGCCGCTGAACCTTCTTAGAAATATCATTGCATCACCCCTGCCAAAGCCACACGGTCCTTTTGGATCAGGGCCTGATGCGTTTATCGGCAAAAGACGCCATCTGTTCCGCCTTTCTCAAATATTTCCCCGCTTCAATCGCTTCTTCCCTCTCCATAAGTACCACGGGACCAAAAACTTCGTTCTGTTTCACCCTGACCCTAAAATCACGACCCTGTTTCGAAGAAAAATTCACCACACAATTATGGGAGGTGAGGGTATCTGAAGACGACGGGTCATCGGTCTTTTTTTGCAACTGATAATATTCTTCCGTCTTTTTCAGCAGTTCCCCCACCGCATTGGCCTGTACGGGAGAGATCGTCAGTGCACACAAGGGAATCGATGTACGACCGAAAATTACCACAAGGGCCTCAGGGGTTTTCTGAACTTCTATGGTCGTCCCCCCGATCATTGTCCTTGCCACATGCCAGGTAAACGTATAATCCTTGATAATGGACTCCTCTGCAGAGCGGGCCTCAGCATGAGCGGACATTACGAACATTCCCAGAAAAACCATACAAACCGGCAACATTACTTTTTTCATTTAAAAAATATCCTCCTCTTGATTATGCTTTGGACGAACGAATGACCCAATTTTAAACGGGGCGCCCCTACCACCTATCGATACCGTTTCGAATTAATATTGTATTTCTGAATTTTATACCCGAAAATACGTTCCGTTGTCTTAAGGGCCATGGCAGCCTTTCGCATGTTGCCGCGACTGTTTTTGAGAGCCTCAAGGAGCATTTCCCTCTCAAAGCGGTCCACGGCATCTTTCAACGACCGGGCCGGCTGGGTGCCCGTCTCTTTCGCCGTCTGCAAGGTGGGGGGCAGGTGATAGCTGTGAATTACCTGGTCTTCACACAACAAAACGGCCCGCTCAATGCAGTTTTCCAACTCCCGCACGTTCCCCGGCCAATGATACTGTGTCAGCGCATCAATGGCCGGCGTTGAAATCCGCTTAATATCCTTTTCATACTCAGCAGCATATTTTTCAAGAAAATAATCCGCCAGTAAAAGCAGATCCGCCTCTCTTTCCCTCAGAGCGGGCAGATAGATGGGGTAAACATTCAACCGGTAAAACAGATCCTCCCGAAAATTGCCATCCTCCACGGCTTGCGCAAGTTCCCTATTGGTGGCGGCAACCAGGCGTATATTCACCTTGATGGTTCGAGTCCCACCCAGTCGTTCGAATTCCTTTTCCTGAAGTACCCGCAGCAGCTTTCCCTGGCTTTCCAGGGCAAGGGACCCGATTTCATCCAGGAAAATGGTCCCTTTATCCGCCATTTCGAACTTACCCGACTTGGTCCGGTTGGCCCCGGTGAAAGCACCTTTTTCATAACCGAACAGTTCCGCCTCAATCAGGTTTTCCGGGAGTGCCGCGCAGTTGACCTTCACCAGCGGTTTACCGCCACGCAAACTGTTGTAGTGGATGGCATTGGCTACCAGCTCCTTTCCGGTTCCGCTTTCACCCAGCAACAGCACGTTTGCATTGCTTTTGGCCACCTGGCTGATCAGATAAAATACCTCCTGCACTTTGCGGCTGTTACCCACGATATTGCTGAAACTGTATTTCTTGTTGAGCTCTTTTCTGAGCCTGAGATTCTCTTCCTGAAGCTGGCCCTTCTCCCTGCGAATCCTTTCCAGCAACGCCGCTTTCTGAGCAATGAGCGTGCTGATGACGGTCAATAGCCTGACATCATCTTCCAGAGAAAATGTTTCTTTGTAAGTACAATCGACGCTCAGGGCTCCGATGACCCGGGTTTGGTCTTTGATGGGAACGCACAGGAAAGATATTTTGGAATGATCAATGCCATTCCTTGCACCGGTTCTGTTCAGGAAAAGCGGCTCGGCGTCAATCTGAGGCACCACCATGGGCCTGCCCGCTTTGATGACGCGTCCCGTTATGCCCTCGCCCAACTTGTATTTACCTTTGGTTCTTTCCGTTTCAGAAATTCCGTGGGCCACTTCAATACGGATCTCTGATGTTTCGGGATTCAGAATAGTGATGGAACCCCGTTTCATGCCCAGATATTTGGAAAGTAACTCAAGGACCTTGTACAAAGCCCTCTGAAGGTCCATGGCGGCATGGATGGCCTTGGTGATTTCATACAGGCAGTTTATTTCGTCGGGAGTATGGCTCCCTGTTTGCTCCGGCATTTACAAAAGTCTCCCGTTCCTGGAAGGCTGAAGGATGAAGGATGAATAAGGGCGTTTTCATCCTTCCGCCTTCATCCTTCATCCTTTTTTGTGGTCCATCCACCGCCCAGAGCTTTATACAGCTTCACATATCCACTCAGATATTGCTGTTTCAACTCGGACAGTTCCAGTTGGGCTGAAAACAGGGCACGCTCAGTCTCCAGAACCTCCAGATAAGTGCTGACCCCTTTGTCGTATCGGAGCTTTGCCAATCGATAGGCATTCTTAGCAGCCTTTTCTTTTCTTTTGACTGCCGCCATCTGTTCTTTGAAGGTGTCAATTTCGACCAGGGAGTCCTCAACTTCTTTAAAAGCGGTCAGCACCGTATTTTCGTAAGAATACAAGAATTCCTTGGTTTTCGATTCCTCAATTTCAACACGCCGGACATTTTTATAAAACTCAAAAATAGGCCCGAACAGACCCCCATTGACCGACCAGGCACCGCCCTGGGAGACAATGCCCGAAAGCTCGCTGCTGGCAAGCCCCAGCATGCCGGTCAATGAAATGGCCGGAAAACGCATGGCCTCGGCCACCCCGATGTCGGCGGTCTGCGATTCCAACAGATACAGGGCCTGCACAATGTCCGGCCGCCGTTCCAGAAGGGTGGACGGGAGACCCATGGGAACCGTTGGCGGCGCTGTTTCAAGGTTTAGCTCTTTACCCGTTTTGATGGGCTCGGGGAGCTTCCCCAACAAAATACTGATGACATGTTCCGTTTGTGCCACCGACCGTTCATACTGGGGTATGGCGGCTGCGGCAATCTCTTTCTGGATCTGGGCCTGGTTCACGTCCAGCTCGGGAATAATCCCCCGATCAAATCGTTTTTGAATGATGTCCAGGCTCTCCTCCCGGGATTTAAGGGTATCTTTGGATATCTTCACCCGCTGGTGAAAATCCAGCAGCAGATAATAAGATCCCACCACTGCCGAAATCAGCCCGATCTGAATCGTTCTGAGTCCATATTCCGAGGCTATCAGTTGCGCCCTGGCCGACTCCGAGGCCCTGCGGAACTTGCCCCAGAAATCCAGTTCCCAACTGAGCGCAGGCCCCGCGTAGTAATTGCTGTTCCGGGTTTCGGACCTCACACCGCCGCCAAAATTTCCCGTGCCGGCGCCGGCGTCGATAAATACGCCGGGGTATTGGTCTGCCCGGGTAAATCCCACATACGCTCTGGCCTGCTCCACCCGGGCTGCCGCAATTTTCAAGTTCTTGTTGTTTGAGAGCGCCTGGCTCACAAGGGCGTAAAGGACGGGATCATCAAACAATTCCCACCATTTCAGGTTGACCATGGTTTCCACGGGGACTTTATCAAAGCGGTAGTTTTTGGGCGTCTCCACCACAGGGGGCTTAAAATCCGGCCCCATGGCACATCCTGAAATAAACAAAAAAACCAATATGCCGAGCCCGAATAAACCGGATAAGTGCCTGAAAAAAAGTGTTTTTCCCATTCGATGTTCGACGTTCGACGTTCGATGTTGGACGTTCATCTTTTCTAAGCCCCATCCTTCTGAAGGTCACGCTTTTTTTCATAACGGGCAATCTTACCCACCAACACAAACAGCATGGGATAAAAGAAAACCCCCAGCACTGTGGCCAGGGTCATCCCTCCCAGCAAAGCCATGCCCATAACAACCCTGGCTTCCGCACCCGCACCCGAGGCGACCACCAGGGGCAACACCCCCAGGATAAAAGAAAATGCCGTCATCAATATGGGCCGAAACCGTAATTTTGCGGATTTCACTGCCGCATCAAACAATGAAAGGCCCTTATCGAACTCCAGCTTGGCGAACTCCACAATAAGAATGGCGTTTTTGGCCGCCATGGCAATCAGCATCACCAAGGCAATCTGAGCAAAGACATTCAATTCATAACTTTCACTGTACATGCGGGCCACATACAGGGCCAGAAATGCACCGAAGATGGCAAAAGGGGTTCCCAGTAAAATACTGAACGGCAATGACCAGCTTTCATACTGGGCCGCCAGAATCAGAAACACGAAAACCAGGGAAAAAACAAAGACCATGGACCCGGTGCCGGCCGATTTTTTTTCCTGAAAGCTCATATTGCTCCATTCATACCCCATGCCGTCCGCCAGCACCTTTGCGGCGGTCTCCTCCAGAGCCGCCATGGCCTGGGTTGAAGTAAACCCCTTGGCCGGGCTGCCGGTCAACTCCACGGAGCGGTACAGATTGTAACGGTTGGTGTAATCCGGTCCCACGATATTCTCTATGTTGACAAAGGTGGACAGCGGCACACTCGTTCCCTGACTATTGTTGATGTAGAACAGTTCCACCTGGCTTTCCTTAAGCCGATACTGGGGTTCAGCCTGAACATACACCTTGTACAGTCTTCCAAAACGATTGAAATCATTCACATAGGAGCCGCCCAGGAAAGCACCCAGGGTGGTATAGATATCATTCAGGTCAACGCCTGCTTTTAAAGCCTTGTCTTTGTTGATTTCGATGTAGCGCTGGGGCACAGTGGCCCGGAAGGTTGTGAAAATAGAACCGATCTCAGGGCGCTGTGAGGCCTCCTGAATGAATTGGACGGCCTGATCTGCCAGGTAGGCCGGCGTATTTCCCCGCTTGTCCTGGATCATCAGCGTAAATCCGGAACCGCTGCCCAGACCGGGAATGGCGGGGGGGCCGAATGCAAACACCTGGGCCTCATTGACATTGAGATGGAAATCCATATTCAAACGCGCCACCACATCCCGGGCGGTGGCCTGGCGCTTTCCCCAGTCCTTTAAGGACACGAAAATAAAACCCGAATTGGAACTCATGCTGCCCGAAAGGAGGCTGTATCCGGCGGCCGTTGTGATAAACGCCACTTCCGGTTGCTTTTTGATGATTTCTTCCACTTTCCGGGAAACCGCATCGGATCGTTGAAGAGACGCCGCATCGGGCAGCTGGATATTAACCATGAAATACCCCATGTCTTCCTCAGGCATGAATCCACCCGGAATCATCTTTCCCAAAAAACCCATGGCCACGGAAAGAATCAGAATAAACACCATGCCGATAGCGATTCTCCGAGCCACAACCTTTGTAAAGCCCACGTATGCGTTGGTGGTTTTGTCAAAAACCTTGTTGAACAATCTGAAAAAGGCGCCCAGAGGGCCTCGCATGGGCTTCCGCTTTCTGAGCAGCAAGGCGCACAGCGCCGGACTCAGGGTCAAGGCATTCACCGATGAAAACAATACCGATACCGCGACTGTTATGGCAAACTGCTGATAAAGGCTACCGGTGATGCCGCCCATGACGGCCACCGGAATAAATACGGCCACCAGCACCAGGGTGGTGGCGATCACGGGGGCGGTCACCTCATCCATGGCTTTCATGGTGGCGCTTTTAGGGTCCATCCCGCTTTCAATATTGTTCTGAACCGCTTCCACCACCACAATCGCATCATCCACCACAATGCCGATGGCTAACACCAGTCCCAGGAGCGACAGCACGTTAATGGTGAAGCCGATGATGGGAAATACGATAAAGGCCCCCACCAGGGAGACGGGGATGGCGATGGTGGGAATCAGCGCCGCGCGCCAGTCCTGAATAAAGATGAAAACCACCAGAATCACCAAGGCCAGGGCGATAAAGAGGGTTTCAATAATTTCATTAATACCCGCTGTAATCGCCAGGGTGGTATCCAGGGAAATATCGTAGCGAAGACTTTCCGGAAAGGACCCGGCAAGTTCTTTCATGGTTTCTCTGACTTTTGCCGCCAGGTCCACCGCGTTGGAACCGGGGGCCTGATACACGGCGATCATAGCGCATGACTTGCCATTCAGCCGGGTAAATGCGTTATAGGTTTCAACGCCCAGCTCCACGTGGGCCACATGCTTGATCTTGACCTGGGCCCCATCATCGGTGGTGCGAATCACCACTTCACCGAACTGCTCTTCAGACTGCAGCCGCTCCGGCAATCGCACCGTGTAGGTAAACTCCGTTCCCGGCGGCGCCGGCTCCGCACCGAATTTACCCCCCGGCACAATCACACTCTGAGCGCGAAGGGCATTAATAATTTCCGGCACGGTAATGCCCATCTGGGCCAGCCGGTCCGGTTTGATCCAGATCCGCATGGAGTAATCGCTGGCGCCGATCACGTTCACCCGCCCGATGCCCTTGATGCGCGCCAGGATGTCCTTAATGTTAATCAGCGCATAATTTCCCAGCCAGTTCTGATTATAACGTTCATCTTCCGATGTAACGGAAATGAGCATGAGGATATTGGGAAGGGATTTTTCGGTGGTCACCCCGTACCGTTTCACTTCCTCGGGGAGTTTTGCCGTGGCGGCAGCCACACGGTTCTGGGTAAACACCGTGTTCATATCCGGATCCGTACCGATTTCAAAAGAGGTCTGGATGGTCATGGTGCCGTCGTTGGCGTTGGTGGATTTCATGTAGATCATGTTGTCCACACCATTGATTTGCTGCTCCAGCGGCGTGGCCACGGACTGTTCCACACTGATGGCGTCGGCACCGGTGTAGGTGGCGCGCACTTCCACGATGGGCGGCGTAATGTCGGGGTATTGCTCCACGGGCAGCACCTTTAGAAACACGACGCCTACAATCACCGTCACAATGGCGATCACCATGGCGACAATGGGCCGTCTAACAAAAAAATTGCCCTTGTTTTCCTGGTTTGATTGGCCTGCCTGGCCCGCCTGGTTTCCCCTGGCCTGCTTTGCCTTGACCTGCTTAGATTGATCCGCCATCATTTCTTTTCTTCGTCCTTGAGAGGCACATCAACCACCTTCGCCTCCACGATGGTACCGTCTTTAACTTTCTGAAGCCCCTCGTAAACCACTTTCTCACCCGCTTTCAACCCTTCCCGAATAAGCCAGAAGGATTCGATCTTCGGCCCCACCTTGACCTCTTTCATCTGTATTTTGTTTTCAGCATCCACCACATACACACTAAAGGTCCCCTGAAGTTCAATCAAGCAGCGCTGCGGGATCAGAATCCCATCTTTCACAACCGCAATCTCCCCTTTCACCCTGGCAAACTGTCCCGGGCGAAGCAGTTCATCGGGATTGGGAAAGGAGGCCTGAATCAAAAGGGCACCGGTCTGGGGATCCACCTCCCGGTTGACAAAATCAGCCGTGCCTTTGTGATCGTATATGGACCCATCAGATAAAATCAGCTCCAGATTCGCTTTTTCCACCTTTTCAAACTTATCTTTGTCGCTTTGCTCCATATGGCGCCGCATAAACATCAAATACTGGCTTTCCGTGATAAAAAACTGCACCAGCACCGTGTCAATGCGTGATACCGTGTTCAAAATGATGGGACTGGGTTGACGTCCCACAAAATCCCCCACTTTGGCCTTGGTCTTACCGATAATCCCGGAAATGGGTGAATGAATCTTGGTATATCCCAGTTGTATATTTGCGGCCTGGAGATTGGCTTTTGCCGCTTTTATCTGGGAGAGTCCCACATCATACTGAGCCTGGGCGGAATCCAGATCGCTCTGGCTGACCGCTTTTTCCGCTGCCAGGGGTTTTATTCGGTCCAAATAGGTTTTTGCTTCCGTCGTGAACGTTTCAGCGGCTGCCACACCGCTCATCTTGGCGGCCACATCCGCCTCGAACTGCTGACTTTCCAGCGTATAGAGCAGCATCCCCTTCTTTACGGGAAATCCCTCTTTAAAATGGATCCCCTCCAGATAGCCCTCCACACGTGCCGAAATGCCGATATCCTTAAACCCGTAAACCTGCCCCACAAGCTCCTGGTAAAGCGGCACTTCACGGGCTACCGTCTCATATACCGTCACTTCAGGCGGGGGTGGCGGCACCTGTTCGGTCTCTTCCTTCACCGTACACGAAAACAGGGTGACGAAAAGAAAGCTCAGAAAAATCATTTCTAATTTTTTCATTTTATTCTTTTTTCCATTGGGATAATGAAATGAGGTAACGTCTTCATGGATAAGGAAACCGATTCTATCCAGTTTTTTTGTTTTCTTATTACCCGATTTTTTTGTACTTTACCAGAAAAAACGTGCCCTATTCAGAATAAACGTGATTCATCCACTTCGGGAAATCAGGAGTTTTTGAGGAATCTCAATGGAAAAATGTTACGACTCATCGCGGATTAACGTAAAACTTCCCCGGATGGGACATAAACCGGCCATAACAAATTCACGCTAATCCGCAATAATCCCCGTTTATCCATCACCATTCCAGAAA
>JAGHDR010000028.1 GCA_021159825.1 Deltaproteobacteria bacterium
ATAATGGGGTCAAGCAAACAGCCATGGACTTCGGGAAAAAAAATCAACTGGTGGGCGTGGATATCGGGTCGTTCGCCATCAAAGTTGTTGAGATTGAGCAAACTAAAAAGGGCCGCGTCCTCAAGAATTTCGGTATGATTGGACTGCCACAAAACGCCATCCGGGAAGGGGACATTGTTGAACAGGAAGTGGTGGCTGAGGCGCTTAAGGAACTCTTCAAAAACCTGAAAGTCAGAAACCGGCATGTTGCCGTGGCGCTTTCCGGTTACCCGGTCATAGCCAAACGGATTACACTCCCCGATTCCGGAAGAGAGAAAGTCGAGGCCACCATTCATGATCAGGCCGAACAATACATCCCCTTTGATATTGAAGATGTAAATCTTGATTTTGATATTCTGGAAAGCGAAGAAACCCTTTCGGAGGGTGAAGGCGCGGATGAAGAAAAATCCCAGGAGATTATGCTGGTTGCCGCCAAAAAGGCCGTTATTGACGCCTATGTAGACCTGCTGGTTGCCGCGAATCTGAGTCCCGAAGTATTAGACGTGGATGTCTTTGCTCTGCAAAATGCGGCTGAATTGAACATCACCGGCGAGAAGGAAGGGTATGCTATTGTTAATGTGGGCGCCGAGGAGCTGGGCATTAACACCGTGGCCAACGGCGCATCCCTCTTCTCCCGCGATTCCTCATTCGGGGGCGCACAGATCACGGATCTTATCATGCGCCATCTCGACGTGGATTTTGAGAGGGCTGAAGAGATCAAGCTGGGCGCGGGAGAGGAGAAACCCTGGGACAAGAGCCTGGAAACCAGTATTTCAGAGGTGGTTTCGGATTGGGTGCAGGAAATCAAGCGCGCCCTCGATTTTGTGGAGACCACCTACCCGGACAAAACCATCGGGAAGATCTTTATATGCGGCGGCGCCTGTCGGATGGAAGGGTTTCAGAAATACCTGGAGGCCCGTGTCGGTCTGCCGGTGGTGGAGTTGAACCCTTTCTCAGCGCTGATTCCGAACCGGGACCTTTTTGACGAAGCATACCTGAACCGGATGGCACCCCAGGCCTGCGTGGCCATGGGTCTGGCCCTGAGGAGCATTGACGACAAATGATCAAAATCAATCTCCTGCCATTTCGGGCCGCGCGAAAACGGGAAAACGTCAGGCACCAGGTCAGCGTTTATTTGTTGTGCATGCTTTTTCTGTTTTCTTTGATGGGCTACCTTCATGTGTCCCTGGGTGGTCAGTTGGCCCGGTTAAACGCTACGGAAGAAAGCCTGCAAAAGGAACTGAAGCCGTATGCGGCCATCACCCGAGAAATCGCCAAGCTTAAAAAGGACTCCCAGGATCTTAATGCCAAGCTGGGTGTCATCGAAAACCTGGAAAAACAACGGGGCGGTCCGGTTCTGCTGCTGGCTGAAATTGCGCGGGCGGTTCCACTGGATCGATTGTGGTTGAGCAGCGTCCTGGAAACCGGCGGCCGGTTAACACTTCAGGGAACCGCCATGGACAACCATACGGTGGCGCTTTTCATGACCCAACTTGAAAAGGCGTCCTACATCAACTCGGTCGACTTGAACCGAACCTCCCTGAAGTTCTTTCCGAAACACAAGCGCAAAGCCTCCAATTTTGTCCTTACCTGCAAAACCGCCTATGTGGTGCCCAAAAAACCCGAAGTGAAGCCTGAAAAAGGCAAAGGGAGGCGATAAGGTTATATGCCAAAGCTGCCTTCCATAAACTGGCTCTCTGTAGGGGAAGGTCTTTTTGAAAAAGCCGGAAAAATCAAACAGACCCACCGCATTTTGATTTTTATCGGTACCGTCATCCTCTTCGGAGGGGCTTTTTATGCTCTGGATTACATGCCCAAGGCCGAAGAAATCGCCATTGCCGAAGATAATGTGAACCGGCTGGAACAAGAGTTGAGGACCGTTAAGATCCACGCCAAAAGCCTGCAGAAGTTCAGGGATGAATGCGCAAAGGTACAGGCGCGTTTTCAAGAGGCCCTCAAGCTTCTGCCCGACAAGCGTGAGATTCCAAATTTTCTCAAGAACATTTCGCAGCAGGGCTTGGACGCCAAACTGGAATTCCGGCTATTCAGCCCGCAACCGGAAAAAGCCAAAGATTTTTACATGGAAATTCCCGTTTCCATGGAGGTTCGAGGCGAATACGGAAACGTCCTGGATTTTTTTGACCGGGTGGGGCGTATGGATCGTATCGTCAATATTTTGAATATTAGCATGAAGCCGGATAAGCCCTTGTCCACACAACTTTTGACCCGGTGCATGGCTGTTACCTATCGTTTCAAAGGGAAGGACGATGTTAAAAGAGAGCAACAGAAGAAAAAGAAAAAATAGAAAAACCGGACCCATGCGCTTTCCGTCCATTGTCCTGGGGCTCTTTGCCTTCTCCATGCTTCCGATGGACGGGGTTCATGCGGCACCCGATGTGGTCTACAAACCCTCGTTGCCCCCGAAGGATTTAAAGGCTGGTAAAAATACCCTTCCGCCGCCGATTGACCTGAAAAACCTGCCCGACCCTTTTCTATCTTATCTGGTGAGCGAGGGACGAACCCAAGCCGCATTGAAGGACCGGGAAATTCAGAAACGAAGGAACGCCGAAGAAACGTTGGCAAAAAAGAAGGCGGCGGCTGTGGAAAAACTGCGGCGAATGCGGGAACCCGGAACCGAACTTCAGAAATTGGACCTGGCTCAGCTGACCCTCACGGCCATCATTCAAGGC
>JAGHDR010000048.1 GCA_021159825.1 Deltaproteobacteria bacterium
AAGGAGGTCGTAAGGGATTATGGAGGAGCAATCTGCTGGAACGTGACGTCAGGGCTGTGATTTGTGAAGCGCCCATTGATGCCCTTTCCTATGCAAAGCTACGCAATGATACCAACGATCGGACCCGGTATTTCGCAACCGGCGGTCAGATAAGCCGGTTTCAATGGGGCCTAATTGATGGTTTGATGGAAAAGTACCGTTCGCAGAAAATTGCAGTTATTCCAGCATTTGATAACGATCCGGGAGGAAACGCCTATATTTTGCAATTCCATGAGCGTTACCCCGGAGAAGAAATTGCGATAGATTTGCCGCCCGGGAAGGGCAGGACTGGAATGATGTACTTCAGAGCAAGCTGTAAATATCAGCAACATAGGGAAGTCTCTCTGGAGGACGCCAAAAACCGCCAAGTACTATAGCCGAGATTAGCACTTTGGCAGATCGTATCATATTAATAATACGAGCGTATTTGATTTAGGTGTAACGCTATTCAAAAAAAACAGCCGTTTTAGAGGATTATTTTAGAAATGCGTATACGTTATTCAATAATTTTCTGTTTAGGGAGGTGAAAAATGCGAGGTGGAAAGCGTACGGGAGCTGGTCGAAAAAAGAAACCTGTTCATTTGAAGCGAAACCCTGTGACGATCCGGTTGCCGCAATGGATGGTTTTACGACTTAAACGAGATGGTGAAATTGGTTACCTTATCGAAGAGCAATTGGCAAAAAAACTTGGAGATTTGCCGGAGGACTATGATATCAACAGCTAAACGACACCGTCAATTAATTACGCAGGGTAGTCGAAAAAAATAGAAAATTGTCTTTAAAGTGGGGGCACCTCAGTTGCCCCCATCCTAAGATTTAAGACGCGAGGAGGTCTTATAATTGTCGTCAAGAATGGGTAAGTGTAATTGTCGTTGCACAATCGCGCGTATTGCAATATCGTCACGGCTCCAGTCTATGAACATGTCCACGTTTTATCAGGGTCTCGCCCCAAAAAAGAAGGCCCCTTAAATAAAGAGGCCCTCTTTGAAATTGGAAATTAGAAATTAGGTACCGTATTTACATGTTTAGATTGGCCAACTTTCAATTTTCAAATTCCGCTGCCATTTTTTTGTAAAATTCGTAGCGCTCCTTCACATCCTCTTCCGCTTTGGCAAAGAGGGTTTCCGCATTTTTCGGAAAGGTTCGGGTGAGGCTTGAGTAGCGGACTTCTCCCATGAGAAACTCCCTGAAATCGCCTTTGGGTTCTTTGGAATCCAGAATCAGCGGGTTTTTCCCCTCTTCCTTCCGTCTCGGGTCGTACCGGTAAAGGAGCCAGTAACCGGCATCCACGGCTTTTTTCTCCTCAAGTTGACTTAACCCCATGTTAATGCCGTGGTTGATGCAGGGGGAGTACGCGATGACCAGTGACGGCCCATCATAAGTTTCAGCTTCCCACAGGGCCTTCAGGAGCTGGTTCTTGTTGGCGCCCATGGCCACTGAGGCCACGTAAACATACCCGTAGCTCATGGCCATAAGGCCCAGGTCCTTTTTGCGGACCGATTTTCCGCCGGCGGCAAACTTGGCAACGGCCCCGGTGGGGGTGGCTTTGGAAGCCTGGCCCCCGGTATTGGAATAGACTTCCGTATCCATCACCAGAATGTTTACGTCGTGCCTTAAAGCGATCACGTGATCCAGGCCGCCAAAGCCGATGTCATAGGCCCATCCGTCCCCGCCGAATACCCAGATGGATTTCTTGGTGAGGTAGTCGCTTCGGTCCAGGACATCCATAAGAATCGGATTGGCTTCCTTTTCCCCGGATAGCAGTTCAACTTCCAGCAAATCACGGACTTTGCGCCCCATTTCCTTGGATTTGGGGCCGTCATTCATGTTTTCCAGCCAGCCATTTAGGGCCTCTTTTAGGGGTTGTGAAATGTCGTTTTGCAGTGCTTCACGCGTAAGATTTTCCAGTTTTGACCGGCGATGGGTTACCGCCAGCTCCATGCCCAGGCCATACTCGGCATTGTCCTCAAAGAGCGAATTGGCCCACGCAGGACCATGGCCGTCTTTATTCACAGTATAAGGACAGCCCGGGGCGGACCCGCCATAGATAGAGGAACATCCCGTGGCGTTTGCAATCATCATGCGATCCCCGAACAGTTGGGTGACCAGCTTGATATAGGGTGTTTCCCCGCACCCGGGGCAGGCTCCCGAAAACTCAAACAGGGGCAGCTTGAACTGGCTCCCCTTGACGCTGGTTTCCGGCATCAGGTGATCCAGAAGCGGCAGTTCCGTTGAAAACAGATGGTTTTGAACCTGTGCCTCTTTCTGCGTTCCCAAAGGCTTCATAATCAGCGCCTTTTCCTTGGCCGGGCAGGTATTGGCGCAACTGCCGCAGCCGGTGCAGTCCAGGGGACTGATCTGAATGCGATATTTAAGATCCTTGAGCTCCTTGCCCTTGGCTTCCACCGTGACAAAATCTTTGGGTGCACCCTCAAGGTCTTTGTCCGCGGCCAGCACCGGTCGAATCACCCCATGGGGACAGACAAAAGCGCACTGGTTGCACTGAATACAGTTTTCCGGCTGCCACTCGGGGACATTGATGGCGACACCCCGTTTTTCATACCGGGTGGTGGCGGTTGGGAAAATGCCGTCGGGCGGCATGGCACTCACCGGAAGCTGGTCTCCCTGCTGGTGCAGCATGGGTCGCATGACGTCCGTTACAAACTCGGGTTCGTCTTTTTCCAGATACGCCTCATGGCCCGCCGTAGCCCAGGATTTGGGGATTTTAATTTTTTCCAGTGCCCCCACAGCCCGATCCACGGCGTCGATGTTCATCTGAACCACTTTGTCGCCTTTTTTGCCATAGGTTTTCTTAATAGCCCCCTTCACGTAATCAAAGGCCTCTTTGGGGGGGATCACATTGGCAATCTGAAAAAATGCCGCCTGCATGATCATGTTGATGCGGGCGCCCAGGCCCAGTTCGGCGCCTATTTTGAGCGCGTCAATATTGTAAAATTCCAATTTTTTCGCGGCGATGACGCGCTTCATACGGTCGGGAATGCACGTTTCCATTTCCTTCAGGGTCCAGGGGGAGTTCAGCAGAAAACCACCGCCTTCCCGAATGCCGTCCAGAATATCGTATTCTTCCACAAACGATGGATTATGACAGGCGATAAAGTCTGAATGGGTCAACAGGTACGGCGCTTGAATTTTATGGGGAGAAAACCGCAGGTGGCTCATGGTAATGCCGCCTGATTTTTTGGCGTCGTAGGCAAAATAGGCCTGGGCAAACATATCGGTATTTTCACCGATGATTTTGATGGAATTTTTGTTGGCCCCCACGGTTCCATCAGCGCCCAAACCCCAGAACTTGCACCGCACGGTACCTTCGGGGGATGGATCGATCTGATCGCCCAAAGGCAGGGACGTATAGCTCACATCATCCACAATGCCCACGGTAAAGTGATTTTTAGGCGCCCTGGCACGCAGGTTGTCAAAAACCGATTTCACCATGTTGGGCGTAAAATCCTTGCTCCCAAGACCGTAACGCCCACCAACGATGGCTGGAGATTCTTTCCGTTCCTGGAAGATGGTGCAAACATCCTGGTACAGGGGCTCACCCAAAGCGCCCGGGGATTTGGTTCGGTCCAGTATCCCAATGCTTCGGGCCGAAGCGGGCAGTGCCCTCAGGAAGTGTTCCGCTGAAAAGGGGGTGTAAAGACGAACCTTGATAAGGCCCACCCGTTCTCCATGGTCGTTCAGATAATTGACCGTTTCTTCCATGGTATCGCAGCTGGAAGCCATGGATACCACTACCCGGTCCGCCTCGGGATCACCCACATAGTCAAAGAGGTTATAGCTGCGACCGACCAGCGCCCCCACTTTATCCATTTCTTCCTGAACGATGTTTGCCACCGGGGCGAAAAAGGGGTTGGAAGCCTCACGATTCTGAAAAAAGATATCGGGATTCTGTGCGGTGCCGCGCAGTTGTGGATATTCCGGGTTCATGGCTCGGCTTCTGAAATCTTCAATGGCCTTCCAATCCACCAGAGACGCCATATCGTCATAATCAATGAGTTCAATTTTCTGAATCTCATTGCTGGTTCTGAACCCATCAAAAAAATGCACAAAGGGAAGGCCTGTTCGAATACTGGCCAAATGCGCCACCAGGGCCAGATCCATGACCTCTTGCACGGAAGCGGAAGCCAGCATGGAAAAACCGGTTTGGCGCACCGCATTGATGTCCGAATGATCACCGAATATACTTAAGGCATGACTGGCAATCGAACGCGCTGAAACATGAAAAACCACCGGCATCAACTCGCCGGCAATCTTGTACATATCGGGGATCATCAGCAAGAGCCCCTGAGACGCTGTAAAGGTGGTGGAAAGCGCCCCTGCGGAAAGACATCCGTGAACCGCGCCGGCGGCCCCCGCTTCGGACTGCATCTCCGTCACATTCAACACCTGGCCGAAGATGTTTTTGCGTCCGTGAGACGCCCACTCATCACAATACTCGCCCATGCTGCTGGAAGGCGTAATGGGATAGATGGCTGCCACATCGCTCATGGCGTAAGCCACATGGGCCGCCGCTTCATTTCCTTCAATAGTTTTGATTGTTGTACTCATAATAACGTTTCCTTTCCTTCCATTAATGGCTAACGGCTAAGCTCTCAGCCTATGCAATGGGAAATATTGTGTCAATCTTTTAATCCACAATGTGGAGAAAGCGTTTCCAGTGTGGCCACGACCAGTAAATGATAAAGGCTTTTCCTTTCACTGAGGTCAGGGGCACAAATCCCCAGAAACGGCTGTCATAACTGTGGTTCCGGTTGTCACCCATGACAAAAAGGTGCCTTTCCGGCACCGTGACCGGCCCAAAATGGCTTTTTTCTCCCATCTGGGGGGCGGTACGCCCCATCCTGGAATAGAATCCGTGTTCGTCATCGTACAGCTTGCCGTTGATAAAAATCTTTTCCCCCGAAAGTTCAACTTTGTCCCCGGGAAGCCCGATGACGCGCTTGATAAAATCCTTTTCAGGATCCACCGGGTAAATAAAAACAACGATGTCATCCCGCCCGGGTTCGCTGATGGGGATCAGGGTTTTGGTGGTAAACGGGATCTTGATCCCGTACAGAAATTTGTTGACCAGGATATGATCACCCACCAGAAGCGTGGGTTCCATGGAGCCCGAAGGGATTTTAAACGCCTGCACCACAAAGGTTCGAATAAAAAGCGCCAGAAGAATGGCAATGATCGCCGCTTCTGCATATTCGCGAAATACACCTTTTTTTTTCAACCCACTTTTGGAGTTTCGTCCCTTCAATAATGCCTTTTTCTGCACCTGACTGCTCTGTTCCATAGAAATTCAGTCCTTTTTAAGATGAGAATGCCCGTGAATTTATTTGGGAAATGTAATCCTTAAAGGCACCCTTGTAAAGGGCTTTTTCCCAGGTAATTCCATTTGCCGAAAAAACACACTGCATTTATTTCACTGGATATTCGACATAAGCGACAGTTTCTTGAACTGAAGTTTCGCTGTTCTTGATATTTTTTTGCGAAACACCCAACATTGGCATGAAATTTGAAAAATTTTGCAAATTATATGCCAAACATGTCAATGACTTATATCGATTTCGTCTTTTAGAATATTTTTCCATGATTCAATATGGGAGGCGCTGTTGCGGATGGTAGGGTGATCAAACAATATATAATTTCAGTGAAACTTCAGTTTTGAAAAAAATGAAAATTCATTCTCACTTTTCGCCTTGCTCAAATCAGGCCCCACAATGCCCTTGA
>JAGHDR010000324.1 GCA_021159825.1 Deltaproteobacteria bacterium
ATCCCGGATCTCAAGTACGCCGTATTGCTTTTTGTCTTCGGGTAGGAAGCCCAGTACCACCAGATCATGGGTTTCGAGTGCTCCTAGAAGCGAGGCATAGGTTTCGGGTGCCACAAAGGGCACGTCTCCCATGGTGATAACCAGATGTTCATAGTCCCGGGTTTTCAAAAAAGGTATGGCCGCCAGCAGAGCGCCCCCGGTACCGTTCAAAACGGGCTGCTCGCAGTAGGTAATGTCAAGATGTTGTGTTGCCTTACGGATATCTTCTTTTTTGTGATTGACAACCACTGTTTTTGGACCGGGCGGCAAGTTTTCAATAATATGAAAAAGGATTGGCTGTTTCCCCGAAAAGGGTGAACCCTCTGGGATCAGCGGTAGAAGGGTTTTATTGCCCCCAAAGCCTGTCATGCGACTGCCCCGGCCAGCGGCCAGGACGATGGAGGCGGTTCTGTTTTTTCTATCCATTATGATGGGGAAGATAGGGAAATGGGGTGATTGAGTCAAGTGGAAAGAAGATTAAATGATGTCTTACGGATACAATGGATCGCTTTTTTGTTGACCTGAAGGAACAAAAGCGCAAAAATGCACGGATGTATTGCAAAGGTCTCGTTTAACCTTTTATGACACCCGGCGGTTTCAGCCTGGCAACCTTGCGTGCCAAACCGGCATTATGTACCACACTAACGACCTGGGAGATGTCCTTGTAGGCTTCGGGCGTTTTCTCTTTAAGGGTTCGTTTGCCTCTGGATTGAACAAAAACGCCATTATCTTCTAATTCACGATGGATCGCCCGGCCCTTGGCTTTTTTAAACGCCTGTGTCCGGCTCAGCGCTCTGCCGACGCCGTGAGAGCAGGAGCCAAAACTTTGTTTCATTGCGCCCTCGGCGCTTGCCGGTACATATAAACAGGTTCCCATCTTTGTTTTGTTTTGGATAGATGAAGTGTCCCTGTTGATCCCAGTCAAAAGAGTTTATATTGCGGAAAAACAGTAGGTGATTAAATGTGCTTTGTCAATTTTTTGTTCCCTGGTGGAACCGGGTAGTAATTTTTGATATGGAGGAAGAATGATGCATTGCGCTTTTTGCGGGGCGAAGATCGTGTTGGAAGACAAGGTTATGCGAAACGACACGTGCCCCCAGTGTACAAGGGATCTAAGGTGCTGTAAACAGTGCCAGTTCTTCGATCATCATGCGTATAACGAATGCAAGGAAGTGATGGCGGAGCGGATTACGGATAAAGAGCGGGCCAATTTCTGCGGATATTACAGGCCGAGAGGGACCCCCGCGAAAAAAGGGCGCAAAGGCGGTGACGCAAGGGAAGCCCTGGAGGCCCTTTTCAAGAAGAAGTAGGGTCTCAAGTCAAAAGCTGGGAACGTCACGCCTGGGATGGATCTTGATCATCCCCGTCTGGCCGGCAGCAGCCTTGTTGACTGCCTTTTTGAGACAGCGGACCATGGATTTCATGTTTGCCCCTTTCCGGTTAAAAAAGACGGCAAAGCAGCATGGGCCCAGAAGTTGGCTTTCGATATATCCGGCCTGCGTTCTGATGCCGCGAAGAGATCCCGTTTTGTAGAGCACCTGGTCCTGACTTTTGAGAAGATCTTTATACGGTCTGAATTTTTTCAGAATTGCCAGCATGTCATAGGCGGAAAGATGGTTTTTTCTCGACAAACCGGAGCCCTCAACGATTTTGATATGCTTCAGACCCAGTTCCTTTCTGATGTAGGCCCAGGTGGCACGGACGCCCTTGGCCAGGGTGCCCGGCGGGCCGTAAACCGAAGCCCCAAGTGCCACAAAAATCTGATTGGCCATAAAGTTGCTTGAAGAGTGCAGCATTTTTTCCACGACGGTTTCCATTGGGAAGGTGGATTTGTAGGTGAAAATGAGGGTGTCTTCAGGAGAAACCGATCCAAAATGGATTTCTCCCTGCATTTTGACCCCGTTTTTTTTGAGCATGTACCGCAGCAATCCCCCCACATAAAGGGCGGCCTCTTTTGAATCGTGGGTAAAGGTTCGCCTGCCGCTTTTAAGGCCCAGGGTTCGAATTTGGTTGACCATGAAAGGGATCATGGGTGTCTGGTACTCGGTGGAATAAATTCTTCCGTTTTTTTTCCGTTTAAAGGCCACTGTATTAAAATTTGCGCATAAAGCCCCGATGGGTGCGTCATAGGGATTTGTTGTGTTATTGCATCCGGGTACCATGATTCGGGAGGCAAAGTAGGTGTTGTCCAGGATGATGTTTCGAACAGACTCGGTTTTTCTTGCCAGTATAATCGCTATATGGTGCAGAACCTCAGAGATGAGGAGTGGATCGCCATGCCCTTTGATCTTCAAATTGCCGGCCGAATCCATGTAGAATCCGGTTCTGAATCGGTGAAGAGGGCCGAAATGGTTGAGCACCGCCAGAGCCGTCAACACCTTGAGGGTCGATGCCGGAACACGCTGTTTCGTGGCGTTTTTTTCAAAGAGCACTTTTCCTTCGGGTGTGGCTACCAGGAAAGAATCGGTGGATTTGATCTGGTTTCTGCATGGGGTGCGTTTTTTTGCTTCTGGGGCCGGGGGATAAAAGAGAAACAGAACCTGAAATAAAAAGACCGCACATAAAAGGATGCGTATTTTGCTGATGGGTTTTATCTTATCTTTCCGGGTCAAATCTTTAGCCTTTGCGTTGAGGTATCAGATCATCATGTATTAAATACGGCAGTTTGTCTTCAGGTATTTGATAGGGTTTTTTCAAGCTGAGTTTTAAGAAATTCGATTTTATCCACAACGGATTTACGTTTTTCAATAAAGAGGTAATATTCCCCATTAAGGGCGCACAGGCCGCCATTGAGTCGTAACCCAGCGGCTTCAAGCCGGTCATAATGAACGTGTATCCCCCTGGCTGCGGCGGCACTTTCCAGTGCCGTCAGTTCTTGCAATAAAGCAGGGGAGGGGGTTTTCCTCTTTTTCTTTCTTTTCATGGCCGATTTCCCAACTGTCATCTTGACCTGCATTCCGATCATAAAGTATAGCTGTTCCCAAATCAAGGATGTGTTTGTTAAATGGGGGCGTTATGCAAAGCTCTCGTGGAAGGAGGCAGTCTTGTCATCCCATTTTGAATCAATAGAGCAGGTGGTTTCTGAATTGGCCCAGGGACGTTATGTGGCGGATCGGTCCCTGGCCACCGTGCTTTTCCTGGCCCATAAACTGGAAAAACCCATTTTTCTTGAAGGGGAACCGGGTGTGGGCAAAACGGAAGTGGCCATTGTCATGGCGCAACTTTTTCAGACCGATTTGATTCGCCTTCAGTGCTATGAAGGCCTGGATTCCTCAACGGCCCTGTATGAGTGGAATTACCCGAAGCAGCTTTTGCATATCAGGCTTGAAGAACGGGGAGAAAAGAAAAAAGACGAGATTGAGGAAATGATCTACCGACCCGAATTCCTTGTGGAACGTCCTTTGCTTGAGGCCATTCGAAAATCCGATGATAAAGCCCCCGTTCTCCTCATTGATGAAATCGATCGGTCCGACGAAGAGTTTGAGGCGTTTCTTTTGGAGGTGTTGTCCGATTTTCAAATCACCATCCCCGAAATCGGCACACTGAAAGCCAAAAAGAAACCCATGGTGGTAGTGACCTCAAACCGCACCCGGGATGTTCACGATGCCCTGAAGCGGCGCTGCCTGTATCACTGGATTGATTACCCCTCCTTCGAAAAGGAGCATGAGATCATCATGGCGCGTTTGCCGGGTATTGAATCACGGTTTGTCCGGCAGATAACCCATTTTATGCAGAAGATCCGATCCTTTGATTTCCTGAAAAAACCCGGCGTTTCCGAGACGCTTGACTGGGCCAGGGCTCTCATGGTCATGGAAAAAAGATATCTGGATGAAGATGTGGTCCGGGAGACCCTGGGATGCTTTCTCAAGTACCGGGAGGACATCGGGCGTTTCAATCAGGAGATCTGGGCTGATGCGGATACCCGGGGAGAATATCTGGAAAACCGGCCGGGGGAAGGATGAAATTTCAAACCATTTCAGCGGTGCATCCATGAGGAATGGAAATGAAGGTCTGGTAAAGAGAATGATCGTATTTGCGGCTTTTCTCAAGGACCGTGGCTTCAGGGTCTTTCAAAGCAGTATCCATGATGCCTTGCGGGCGCTTGAAGTGGTCGGCTTTGAAAACAGGGCGGATTTTTTCTTCTGTCTCCGTTCCAATCTGGCCACGACCGATTTGGAGTGGGTTCAGTTTAAGACGCTTTTTGACGAATTCTGGATGTGGCGGGAGGAGATCTCAAAAGAGGAGGCAGAGGTGCAACCGCAGTCTGACCCGGATGCCCGAAACGAAGGGGAAGGGGAGGAATGCCTGCTGGAAGCAAAAAATGAAGCGTCTGCAGATGACAAGCCCCCCAATAACAGGGAGTGGCTTGAAGGTGTGGCCTACACCCCGGTTGTATCCGCGGTTGAAAAAAAAGACCTGGGCCGTTTTAATCATGCCGATGTTCAGGTGGCCAATCTGGCCCTCAAAAAGATGATGGCGCCCTTTGAATTGGATCAGTCAAGACGTTTAAGGAGATCACGAAAATCCGGAGGAATGGACTTTCAACGCATTATCAGAAAAAGCATGAAAACCGGGGGAATTCCCTTTGAACTGTTTTTCAAACGGAAAAAGATGCGGCTCAAGCGATTGGTGATCCTGGCCGATGTAAGCGGTTCCATGGATCGATATGCGCAGTTTGTCATGCCCTTTCTCCTGGGCCTTCGGGGCATCGGGTCCAGGGCGGAAGTGTTTGTGTTTTCAACCTCATTGACTTCCATTACCTTCAGCGTTCGCCACATGAGTTTTGAAAAAGTCATTTCCCATATTGCCGGCGAAGTACCGGATTGGTCCGGGGGTACCCGCATCGGTTTTTCTCTCCACCAATTTAACGAAATCCATGGCCAACGGCTTCTCAGCCAAAGGACCGTTGTGGTGGTGTTGAGCGACGGATGGGATCTGGGGGCTAAAGCGATTCTGGGAAAAGAGATGGAACACTTAAGCCGCAAGTGTCATACGGTGATCTGGCTGAACCCCCTGGCGGGAGACCCGGATTATGAACCCCTCTGCCGGGGAATGAACACGGCACTGCCATATGTGGACCACTTCATGGCAGCGGACAGCCTTCAGAGCCTCAAAAGGGTCGGGCGCCTGCTTTCAAGGGTGATGGTGCGTTAGTTCGAAATTCCGCCATTAAACGGCCACACGAGTCTCGGCAATGAATGCCTCGATAATAGGGGGATCGGATCGATTTCGTCAGAGCCGAAAGTTCGATATGGATTTTGATGGCGGATTTCACATCCTCCAAGGCTGCTTCATAGGAGTCGCCCTGCCCGATAACCACCCCTTTCAAGCTCAGCGGATAGGCAACGTATGTATCGGGATGCTTTTCGACAACTATTTTAAACTGTTTCATGTTTTACACTCCAATGCTCACGTTATTCTAAAGGCTCTTATTGGGTTTCAAGTTGGCATTCTGATGCTTTCCAGACAATCAATCATGAATTCAAGTAGTTATGCTGCATTAGCGACATTTATTTCGCTTGATATCAATTTGAATGATATTTTACATTAA
>JAGHDR010000214.1 GCA_021159825.1 Deltaproteobacteria bacterium
AGGATGTTCTGTCTGGTCTGGGCTTCCGTATTTCCGCTGATCCACACGAAAAGGGGGACGGAACGTCTTGCAGTGGCATCAATGGCCTTTTTCAGCAATTCATCCCGCATCGCCATTTCCATGTGCTCACCTTCCCCATGCCGGGGACCGGCAAGCAGTAAAGCCTGTGCATGAGGTAACATCCGCGCCAGAAGCTTTTTCAGCCCTATTCCATCAATGGCCCCGTTTTTAAGGGGGGTTATAAGATCAACAATGAGTCCCCTGGGTGCCCTGCTATATTCCATTGACTTTGAATCCCTCCCTCCCCAACAGATCATGCAAATGAACCATTCCCTTAACCTTTTGGTGTGCATCGACAATGATGAGGTGGGTGATGGCACTCAGTTCCATTAAGGCGATCGCCTCAGCGGAGGTTGCATCTTCGTCGATGGTCTTGGGGGTGGGGCTCATGATGTCCTCAACGTTTTTCCGGTAAATATCATCCCCTCGGGTGAGCGCTCTGCGTAGATCACCGTCGCTGATAATGCCCACAAGTTTGTGATCCCGGTCCACAACCAGCGTGGCGCCCATTTTTTTGTCGTTGATTTCAATAAGTGCCGACCGAATCCCTGTATCCGGATATACCGTTGGCACATGGTCATCGGTGACCATAACATCACGGACCTTGAATGAAAGTCTTTCTCCCAGATTGCCCCCCGGATGGAAACGCCTGAAATCCTTTTTGCTGAAATGACGGCTTTTGAGCAACACCACTGCGAGGGCATCGCCCATGGCCAGGGCTGCGGTGGTGCTGGCGGTGGGCGCCAGTCCCAGTGGGCAAGCTTCCCTTTCCACGCTCACATCGATGACCAAATCACTGTGATGGGCCATGGGTGAGTCCAGCCCCCCTGTGAAAGAGATGATTTTAACTTTCATTTGTTTTAATATGGGCAGGATTTTGTTGAGTTCAGCGGTATAACCACTGTTGCTAATGGCAATAACCACGTCGTCCGGTGTGGTCATGCCAAGATCCCCATGAATGGCTTCAGCCGGGTGAAGAAAAAATGATTTTGTACCTGTGCTGTTGAGGGTCGCTGAAATTTTTCTGCCCACCAGGCCCGACTTTCCCATGCCTGTGAGGATGACCCTCCCCCTGGCCTTCAGAATGACGGAGACCGCTTCCGTAAAAGTGGGACCGATCTGTTCCGTGAGTCCCAATATGCTCTGAGCTTCAATCTGAAGTACTTCTTTGGCTTGTTCAATTAGCATCTGACAAATTCCTGTAGTACATCGACGATAGAGATGCCCAATGGGTGTTAAAAAATCATCAAAGAATTTCTTCTTCTAACATTTTGTAAATGGCATCTCAAGGTGTAAAGAAAAATCTCAAATTTTCGCCGAATATATGGTATGGGTCTGGAGGAAGGGGATTTACCGGCTGTATGCTTTAAAAAGATGAATTGATTATGGTTAAACGATTGTTTTTTAAATTAAGGTGTAAAATATGATCAGTTTTTTTATGAAGGGTGGGCCGGTCATGTATCCGCTCTTGGTTTGTTCCATCCTGGCCGTTACGGTGATTATTGATCGTTTCATATTCTGGGCCCGTGAAGATATCAGGCGAAATGCACACCTTGTGGATGAGGTGATGGAATTATGCAGAAAAGGCGACTGGGAAGGGGTGAAGGAAAAGGTTCAGGGATCAAAAGACTATGTCATCCGGATACTGGTGTCGGGGATTGTTCATCGGGATTTTTCCATGCTTAAGGCCATGGAATCGGCTGCTGCCGAGGAAATAAAACGCATGCGCCGGCACATGGCGATTTTGGACACCATGATCACCGTGGCGCCGCTTCTGGGGATTTTCGGAACGGTTATCGGCATTATCACGTCTTTCGAATTGCTGGGCGCCGGCGGTATCGAAGATCCTCAGGCAGTCACCGGTGGAATCGCACAAGCCCTTATTACCACGGCTGCCGGTCTCGGGATCGCCATTTTGTCCGTGCTTCCCTATAATTATTTCAATTCACGTGTTGAAAACGCCGTTTTGAGCATTGAAAAATATGCCACCAGTCTTGAAATCGTTTTTGAAAAAATCTCAAGTGTCTCGGAAACCCAAAGGCCGTTTGAGCCATGAAAATCCACCAGGAAAATATTCGAAAACCCCGCATCGAGATGCTGCCGTTAATCGACATTGTATTTCTGTTGCTGGTTTTTTTTATTTACGCCATGTTGTCCATGGCGGTGCATAAGGCACTGCCGGTGGCGCTCCCAAAATCATCCACTGCAAAAATCGACAAACATGTGATTCTGTCCGTCACGGCAAGATGCGACGGTACGGTTTTCCTGAACAAGACACTGATTCCTCTCGAAGATCTGGCTGGCGCTCTTGCTGAACAAGCGAAGAAGGACAGGGATACCCGTGTCCTTCTTTTCGCAGATCGAAGCCTGTCCTACCAGGATTTATTTCATGTTCTCGATCAGATTAAAACCGCCGGTATCAGCAAAATTTCTCTGGAAGCGGAGTCCAGTGGGCATAATAAGCTGGATCATTCGGCTTTGAAAGCGGTCAAAAATTGGGTATTTAAACCTGGCACTGTCGATGGCA
>JAGHDR010000313.1 GCA_021159825.1 Deltaproteobacteria bacterium
AGGTTTAAAGCGAGCAAGAAGTCGTTGCTCACTGAGTATCTTTGGATACGGGGTGGACTTTACAGTCAGGAACATTCCAATACTTTCTCCGCGCTTCCACGCAATTCTGCCCTCTATTCCTACGGTTTGACCATCACAAAATGTGATATTTCCAGTGACCCATCTCCCAAATTTTATTTTTTTATCAGCGAAAAACCTAACCCCTTTTTCAGAAATATCCACTACTTCAAACTCGTGTTTTCTGATCTTTAAGGTTGGCCTGATTGAGGCAGGGTATTCTATTCTAAAATATCTCCTTTTTTCCTGCTGTTCATTCTTTTTATCATCCATAGGGCTTCCTTTGGACATCCAATCAGATATAAGTGTCTAGCAACGTCCCCTTTGCTGCGCTAACAATTTCAAACCCGGCTGATCCATAAGTACGATCCAACCCATCACATTCATTGCATGTTCAGATCCCCGGGCGAATCGGCCTGCGTTATGGTCATAATTTACCAAAGGGCCACCAATCCTTGGAAAGAAAGGAGAAAAAACATGAACCGGCACAAGGGCAAGCGAAGATTCCATTTTTAAATGGGCAGGGCTTAGGGAACTTCCAAAAAATAATCTACGCATCCTGTTTGCCCTTTTGCCCGGCTTCTGCGTTGTGATAATAGGCACATAGCTCACTATGCACCTATCATCACGCCTTGAAGACGAACAAAAGTTCTGCACGATATGCGTATATTATTTTCTTCCAGTTCCCTAAAAAGTCCCATCTACTGCGTTGCAGCAATTTTTCAGAATCTCAACATACTACATGTATGCCTACGATCCTGAAAAACTGCTACGCCTTGCATATGGAACCTTTTACAACGCCATCTATAGATAGATTCGTGACTTTTTACGAGACCATCAGGGGATAAGAATTGAGGTATGGGAAATACGTATACATCGGGAGTTGATATCGGCTCCACAACCGCCAAGGTTGTGATATGTGATGACGCCGGTCGCCCGGTTTTCACACGCTACCGTCGTCACCAGGCCAGAACCGGAGAAACAACCCGGGAGATATTGGAAGAGGCGTTGCATGAACTTGGCAATATAGCGCTTGATCTGGCGGTTACGGGATCCGCAGGAATGGGAACGGCTGAAACATTCGGGCTTCCGTTTGTTCAGGAGGTGGTGGCCTCGGCACATCTGATAAGGCAGCATTATCCTGAAGTCAGAACATTCATCGAGATCGGCGGCGAGGACTCAAAGATCATATTTTTTGATGATCATTTTCATCCCGATATCCGGATGAACGGCAGTTGCGCCGGAGGTACCGGGGCCTTTATTGATCAGATGGCCGTACTTCTGAATGTGCCGGTTTCTGAATTTAACGCCCTGGCGGAGAAGGCCGATTCCCTCTATCCCATTGCGTCCCGGTGCGGGGTCTTTGCCAAAACCGATATTCAGGCCCTGCTGAGTCAGGACGTATCAAAGGAAGATATTGCCGCTTCCGTATTTCATTCCGTGGCCCTTCAGGTCATCGGCAGTTTGTCGCGAGGCCATGAAATCGAAAGCAAGATACTCATCGGCGGCGGGCCGTTGACCTTTTATCCCGAGCTGCGCCGGGCCCTCATAAAAGTTCTCGCTTTGACAAACCCGGATGACCTGATTGTCCCGGACCACCCCGAACTCATTCCCGCCATGGGCGCGGCCCTGATCCGGGACGGGCAACCCCACCGAGCCCGAATCAGGGATATTCTCACCATGGCCAAAACAAAAGGATCTCTCAAAGTGAACGGGGGGACCCGGAGACTTCCCGCCCTGTTTAAAGACAAGTCGGAGTTCGACTCGTGGCGGGAAAGGTGCTCAAAGGATCGGGTATCCCGAATCAGTATCGGCGAATCAAAAGACCGGGATCTTTTTTTGGGGATAGACTCCGGTTCCACCACCACTAAACTGGTACTGGTCGATGACGAAAAAAAGTTTGTCCTGGGTCATTACGGGTCCAACAACGGCAATCCGATCGGTGCGGTAAAGGAGGGGTTATCCGCATTCAGGCAAGAATTCAAAGAGGCGGGTTTTGGTCCCCGCGTGATCCGGTCGGCCGCAACCGGTTACGGGGAAGATCTCATCAGGGCGGCATTCGGCCTGAATGACGGCGTGGTTGAAACCGTGGCCCACTACCGGGCGGCCAGGTGTTTTGACGGCGAGGCATCCTTTATCCTGGATATCGGGGGCCAGGACATGAAAGCGGTTTATATCCGCGACCACGCGGTATCGGATATTCAGGTCAATGAAGCCTGTTCATCCGGATGCGGATCATTTATCGAAACCTTTGCCCGCTCCCTTGATTACGACATTGAGGATTTTGCTGAAATCGCGTGCAGCAGCAACGCTCCCTTTGATCTGGGAACAAGATGCACCGTGTTTATGAATTCCAAAGTCAAGCAGGCCCTTCGAGAGGGAGCGAACATCCCGGATATATCAGCGGGACTGGCCTACTCGGTCATCAAAAATTCTCTTTACAAAGTTCTCAAGCTAAGGGATACGGCGGTTTTGGGAAACAGGATCATTGCACAGGGGGGGACCTTTCGCAACCCGGCGGTATTGCGTGCTCTTGAACTCCTGCTGGAAAAGGAGGTTGTCCGTCCCGATATCCCGGAATTGATGGGGGCATACGGCGCGGCCTTGACGGCTCTCGGAAACCATTTGGTCAGACCGGTTGAATCAACCGGCGTGAATGTCGTTGAAGATCCGAATTTAAAAGTTGATTTTACCAAAAAAGAGTTGCACTGCAATGGTTGTGAAAACAAGTGCCCGATGATGCAACTGACCTTTTCCAATGGAAACCGGTTTTTTACGGGAAACCGGTGCGAGCGTCATTTCAGCAATTGCTCAGAGATAAAACAAAAGGGGGTCAATCTGGTTGCGGAACAGATGAATCTCTTGTTTGACCGTGAAACAAAACCCGCGGGTACGCCAATCCTCACTTTCGGTATCCCCCGTTGCCTGAACATGTATGAAAATTTCCCCTTTTGGTCCGCCTTTTTGGTCGAATGCGGTTTTGAGGTGGTTCTTTCCTCACGATCCGATGCCAAACTCTTTGAACGAGGCGCGGCGACCGTTATGTCGGAAAACATCTGTTTTCCCGCCAAGCTTGCCCACGGACATATTTTTGATCTCCTGGACCGCGGCGTAGACCGGATTTTCTACCCGACGGTGGTTCACGAGAAAAAAGAATTTGCCGATGTGCTGGACAGTTTTAACTGCCCGGTGGTCACAGGATATCCGGATCTGCTCAAGAGCGCCATTGATCCCGAGAAAAAATATGGGATCCCGATTGACAATCCGGCCATCAGTTTTCGTGATGAGACCTTGTTGAAAAGGCAGCTTCACCTCTTTTTCAGGAAATTCGGAGTGCATTACAAGGAAATCTCAAGGGCTGTGGAAAAGGGACGGGTCGCTCAGGAAGAATTCAGAAAAAAACTGACGGACAGGGCATCCGCCCTCATCTCCAGGGCGGAAAACGAAAACCGGATGATCGTTGTACTGGCGGGCAGGCCCTATCATATCGACCCGTTCATAAACCATGGCGTCCCCGAACTCTTAAGCGGTTTCGGCGTTGACGTTATCAGCGAAAATGCCGTTCCGACAGACGAATACGGCGATCTATCCGATGTAAACGTCCTGACACAGTGGACTTACACCAACAGGCTCTATGCCGCGGCCAAGTGGGTTTGCCATAATAGCGTGGCCCAGATGGTTCAACTCACCTCCTTCGGCTGTGGTCCGGATGCGGTCTCGGCCGACGAGGTTCGGGAAATCATCAGGGATTCGGGGAAGGTATACACGTTAATCAAGATGGACGAAGTCAGCAACCTGGGCGCTGTGAGAATCAGGCTGCGTTCCATGTTGGAAGCGGTGAAGGAAAACAGGGGAAAATCTCAATGGGAAATGGAAAACGGAAAGAAACCGGTTCGTGTATTCATGCCGGAGGACCGAAAGAGAACCCTCATCGCTCCCTATTTTTCCCCCTTCTATTCCCCTCTGGTGCCGGCGGCATTCAGACCCCTGGGTTACCGGGTGGACGTACTGCCGCCTCAAGACGAGGCCTCGGTGGAATTCGGTCTTAAAAATATCAATAACGATATGTGTTATCCCGCGGTTCTTGTTGCGGGAGATATTATCAAAGCATTTCAATCCGGACGATACGATCCGGAAGAAACATCCGTCATTTTGACGCAGACCGGCGGGCAATGCCGGGCATCCGCTTATGTTTCTCTCATCCGAAAAGGTCTGGTTTCCGCCGGTCTGGATAATGTGCCGGTCATAGCGCTGTCCAGTGAGGAAATAAACCCTCAGCCGGGATTTATCATCGACGAAAAAGAACTGGTCAAGCGATTGGGTTTGGGCGTCATTTTTACGGATCCGCTCGCGCAACTGTATCTGGCTACCGTGGCAAGGGAAAAAATTCCGGGGACGTCAAAGGCATTGCATGCGAAATATCTCTCGGAAATGGAAGTGGGCATTGAAAAAGCCGAGTATCATTACCTTCTGACGCTCCTGGAAAATGCGGTGCGGGACTTCAACGGGATCGCCATCGTGGATCATCCTGTTCCCAAAATCGCCGTGGTGGGCGAGATCTTTGTCAAATACAATTTTTTTTCCAATGGCAATATCATCGAGTGGCTCTCAGAACAGGGCGTGGAGGTGGTGCTTCCCGGTTTGCAGAGCTTTTTCATGCAGCGGTTTGTCAATGAAGATTTTGATCAAAAGGCATTTTTTAAACGTTCCGTCATCGACAGCCTCAAACACAGGTTGCTCGATATTTATGTACGGTATCATCTTTCCCGGATCGACAGGGTCATGCAGCGGTTTCGGTTTTACAGGAAGCCATTCGGGCTTAAAGCGTTGGCCGAGATCACAAGCGAGGTGGTCAGTCTGGCCAATCAGTTCGGGGAAGGATGGCTCCTGACCGCTGAAATGATCGGAATTCTGAATGAAGGAACCGGAAACATCGTCTGTCTTCAGCCATTCGGCTGTATCGCCAACCATATTACGGGAAGGGGTCTTGAGCGGAAACTGAAAGAGATGTTCCCTCACCTGAATCTGCTCTCCCTGGATATGGACGCGGGGGCCAGCGAGGTCAATATCTTGAACCGCCTGCATTTCATGATCATCGCGGCAAAAGAGGAGATGGCACATGGAACGGAAACAACGACCGGACCGGCAATCCCCTGGTCTCGTTATATTCCCCGTATTCGGCCCGAATATCTCGATTTCGATTATCGCATATCGCCGGAACTCGAAAAATGGAAATCATGGGTATCAGGATTGGGGTTGTGGAAGAAAGCAAGCGGTTTTGTGCGAAGGTAGGTCTTGCCCCGGGCAGCGGGTCGGCCCGCAGATGGGCGCATATAGTAC
>JAGHDR010000247.1 GCA_021159825.1 Deltaproteobacteria bacterium
AAAATATTTAAAAATTTTAGCTGAAATTATGAAATTACGCCGGGCCTGTTGCAATAGTGTGCTTGTCAACGAAGAAATTGTTTTGCCCAGCAGTAAGCTTGCCATGTTTGGCAAAATCCTGCATGAATTGCTGGAAAACAAACACAAAGCTTTGGTTTTCAGCCAGTTTGTAGGTCATCTTAGTTTAATACGCGCTTATCTAAATGAACAAAATATTCATTATCAATATCTGGACGGCAGCACCACAATCAAACAACGTAAAATTGCCGTGGATTCTTTCCAGGCAGGCAAAGGCGATGTTTTCCTGATTAGTTTAAAAGCCGGAGGATTAGGCCTGAATCTGACCGCGGCGGATTATGTGATTCACATGGACCCCTGGTGGAATCCCGCGGTGGAAGATCAAGCCTCGGATCGTGCTCACCGAATTGGTCAACAACGTCCCGTTACGATTTATCGTTTGGTTGCTAAGGATACGATTGAAGAAAAAATTGTAGAAATGCATAACCGAAAACGGGATTTGGCGGATAGTTTGTTACAGGGCAGTGATATGAGTAGTAAAATTTCCGGTAAGGAACTGTTGGAATTGATAACGAGCAGCGGGTCTACCGGGGTTTCAAGCGACATGCATCCGCAATAGGCCGGTTCCCTTACGTTTATTGTTGAAAAACACCAGATAACCAAGTATAAAAATTTTAAAGAGAGGTGACACCGTGCCTATTCCTGAACAACTAAAACTTACCTACGACGACTACCTCAACTTCCCCGATGATGGGAAACGTTATGAGATTGTAGACGGAGAATTCTATATGGCCCCTGCACCACAGACCCGTCACCAGATTGTTTCAATAAATCTCGAAGCCATTCTCACGAGCTACACACAAACAAATAATGCGGGCTATATTTTACACGCCCCTGTAGATGTCGTTTTCTCTGCAACCACAATCGTGCAGCCGGACATCCTCTTCATCCAAAAAGAGCGGACGCACATCATCAAAAAAAACGCCATCGCAGGTCCCCCCGACCTGATCATCGAGATCCTCTCTCCCGGCAATGAAAAGTTAGACCGGTTTACCAAGATGAAGCGATACGCCATATTCGGTGTTGGGGAATACTGGCTCATCGACTACCAGGCCCGCACCCTGGAACAATATGTTTTGCAGGGGCGGTTTTTTGAAAGAAAGGGGGTTTTCATTGAGGACTTCTCTCCACCCCTCTTTCCTGATCTTACCATTCACCTCTCCCAAATCTTCAAAGGACCGGGATCTTAAAGCGGATGGCTGTCCTTCGCTCTTCGCCTCAAACATCCCAATACACACAGGTGATGAATATCTTGTTCCCACGCGCTACGTGGGAACGCATAAACCGTCATTTCGCTCCGGAATCTCCCATGCGCAACTGCACCCGCCGGTTTTTGGATCGGTCCATACGGTCCATGGGGCAACTGTGGCCGTATCCTTCGGCGGTCATGCGGCCCGATGCAATCCCACGGGCCGTCAGTTCACGGAGAACGCTCCGGGCCCGTTCGCGGGAAAGGCACTCGTTGTCCCGGCAATAGACTCCAGGGGGATGCCTCTATGACGCCCTGGACCGGGCCACGTCGTTCAGGGTTTCGAGGCTGCCTGAAAAAATCTCCGCTCCTGCGGTTACACAGGCCCCTGAAAAAAACCAGAGGGCAAGGGTCAGGAAAAGAACCGGAATTTTCCGAATACGACAAAAGGGGAAAGACAGCCGATGGGGCATATCAGTAGACTCCGTACATCAATGGAAGCGACGGTTATTGGAAATCGTGAAAAACGAGCAATTACCGCACCTGTTTCTTTATGAACCCCTCTGCTTTATACCTGTTTCCATAACCGAAATCAACAGAGATTCACACTTTTCATGGGGTTCAAATAGCCGGGCGTTGTTCGGCAACTTTGAACCCAAATCAAAATTTGCCATGGCAATTTTAAAGTCTTATTAAAAATTACCTTGATTGTAAATGGGACATACAACTATACTCAATCCATGTACATCAAACGACATTTAGAAAAAATTGCCTTTTCATCCGGTTTCGGCCGTCAGATGCGTTTTGTTACCGGCCCCCGTCAAACAGGAAAAACAACCGTCGCAAAATATGTCATAAAAAAGTTTGGTTTTGACAATCTGTATTACAACTGGGACAACCGCAAAGTGCGGGATGATTACATAGAGGATAATCATTTTTTTGCCCGCGATTTGTATAATGAAACTCCTGATGAAAACGGCAAGCGCTGGATACTTATGGATGAAATCCACAAGTACCCAAACTGGAAAAATATCCTGAAAGACTTTTTTGATTGCTACGGAGACGACGCCATATTTATCATCACCGGTTCGGCAAGGCTTGACATGATGCGTAAAAGCGGAGACAGCCTTGCAGGACGTTATTTTACCTTCAGATTGAATCCTGTGACATTACAGGAATTTGCCGGCAGTGAATTTATGGAACCGCCCGAATATGCCGCAACCCTCATAAAAAATAAACTGGATTCACCCATTTACAAAAAAGATGAACTGGCAGCGTTGCTCAAATTCAGCGGGTTCCCCGAACCGCTTCTGGCAGGAACGGCGCGTTTTCACACCCGATGGCGAAGATCCTACCTGGATACCCTTGTTCGGGAAGATCTGCGGGAGCTGACGCAAATTCGCGAACTGGAAAAAACGGCGGTTCTCATGCACCTTCTTCCTGAGCGTATATCGGCGCCATTATCCATTAATTCCCTTTCATGCGATCTTGCGTGCAGTTTTGCGACAACGGCAAATTATCTTAAAGCCCTTGAGCTGGGATACCTGATTTTCAGGATATCGCCCTACCACAAAAAGATTGCACGGTCTTTGAAAAAAGAACAAAAGGCTTATTTTTACGATTGGACCCGGGTGATTCGGGAAGCCGCGCGGTTTGAAAACTACATCGCAGTTGAACTCAAAGTATGGACTGACCTGTGGACGGATGCCGGGACGGGCGAGTTCGACCTCTATTACATCAGAGATCGCGATGGCCGGGAAACGGACTTTTTAATCACCAAAAACGCCCTCCCCTGGCTTCTGGTGGAGGCAAAACTTTCCAGTTCAAAAATTGATTACCATCACAAAAAAAACAGGGCCGTGCTGGGCGATATCCCGTTTATTCAGGTTGTTCAGGAAGATAATGTTGCTAAAAAACATGAAGCCGGCGTTTATCAGATGTCTGCGTCGCGATTTTTTGCTTAGGGCCCTTAGACCGCGTCCGAACATAAAGCAGCGCTTGATATTCCGCTCAACTCATTTAAAGACGTCACAACCATGACCAACGGATTGAAAAAAGCAAATACCCGGGCGATTGCGGGGTTCCTGGCCCCTTTTGTTTCCGCGGGGGTTCTCTGTGGCCTGCTCCTCATTACAGGAGATGAATTTAAATCATCCAAAATTTTCATTATTTATCAGATTGCTATCCCGCTCATCCTCATCACCGGCATTGTCCTGGGAATCAAACCAATCCCCCATATCCCTGAGCTGGGCGATAAGGATTATGCCTATAGCGGTTTGTTTCTGAACATCTTCTTTTTAGTGGTTTTTGTACTATCCTTAATCTATCTCAGCTGATTATTCTGCCATCAACCCCTTTCAAAACCAAACACGACACATATATGGTAGTTTCCCCTCCCAGAACAAGCACATATTGCGATCTGGTTTGAAGCCAAAAAAAATCCGAAAATAGCTCATATCCCTATTTTTTTCTTGACAAGAATATTATTTTGCCGGATAGTGCCACAAAGTGGTTGAGATTGTCATAAAGTGTCACGGATGGCTTCCCATGTTTCGCGGACGTTCAAAACATAACTTAGACGCCAAGGGTCGCTTGGCCATCCCCACGCGGTTTCGTGAGGTTCTACCCCAGAAAGAGGATCAGTGCCTGGTGGTAACCCATAAAGATGGCTGCCTCTGGGCTTTTACCAGGGACGTTTGGCGGCAACTCGAAGAAAAGGCGGCCAATCTTCCTTTATTTGACAGCGCGGGAATTGCTTTCCTCAGGTATTTTATTTCCGGCGCTGAAGAATGTCTACTAAAGAACGGCAGGATCACGATTCCCCTCTATTTAAGAGAAATCACGGGACCT
>JAGHDR010000105.1 GCA_021159825.1 Deltaproteobacteria bacterium
AAAGAGGTGGCATCACCTCTGGGAAAGACATCTCTGCCCAGAATTTCCCGCTCTGAAAGTTCTTGCGCCATTTCCTTGAGCTGCATATATTCCAGAAGCGGTCTGGTTATTTCAAGGCGGGGATCCTCCTCTTCATCCCCTTCATTTCGGCCCGGCAGAAGCATCTCGGATTTAATGTGAATGAGCGTGGACGCCATCACCAGGAAATCTCCGGCAATGCTCATTTCCAGGGATTTCATCAGTTCCAGGTATTCCAGGTATTGGTCCGTGATGTTTGAAATGGGAATGTCAAATATATCCACCTCATTTTTGTGAATCAGGTGAAGCAAGAGGTCCAGGGGGCCTTCGAACATTTCCAGTTTGACCTTGTAGTCCATCTTCCCATTTTCAGAAAATTGTCAAAGGGTTAGATTTTCACTGCCTCCCTCACCTGGGCCATGGTTTCCCCGGCAATGGATCGGGCGCGATCATTGCCGTTATGAACGATCTCCTTGACCTTATCCAACCGGGATTCCAGTTCTTTTCTTTTGGCCTTTATGGGAGCAAGGCCCTCTTTGAGGCCTTCGGCCATCATTTTCTTACACTGAACGCATCCTATTTCAGCCGACTTGCAACCGGAGTGAATCTCTTTGCAGGTGTTTTCGTCGGTGTAGATTTCATGGAAGGAAAAAACATTGCAAATGTCCGGATCTCCCGGGTCTGTTTTTCGAGCCCGTTGAGGATCCGTAATCATTTGTCCCACCTTGCTGTCGATTTCCTTATCCGTATCCGTGAGGAAAATGGCATTGCCGTAGCTTTTGCTCATTTTTCGACGGTCCATGCCCAGGATCTTTGATGTGGGGGCAAGCAAAACTTTGGGGACGGGAAATATGTCGCCGTATATATGGTTGAACCGCCTGGCAATTTCCCGTGTCAACTCCACATGGGGCGCCTGGTCTTCTCCCACCGGAACCCCGATGGCCTTGTACATCAATATATCCGCAGCCTGAAGCACCGGATAGCCTAAGAAACCGTAGGTGAAAATATCCTTATGGCTCAGTTCCCTCAACTGTTCCTTGTAGGTGGGATTTCGCTCCAGCCAGGGCAACGGGGTCAGCATGGAAAAGAGCAGATAGAGTTCCGCATGTTCTTTGATCTCAGACTGGATAAAAAATGTGGATTGTTCCGGATCAAGTCCCACGGAAATCCAATCCATGATAATGTCATAGGTGCTTTCTTTGATGATTTCCGTATTGGCATAGTCACTGGTCAGCGCATGCCAGTCTGCGATAAAATAGAAACATTGAAACTCATCCTGAAGCTTTTTCCAGTTGAGCAGAGCACCGCGCAAATGTCCGAGATGTAGTTTGCCGGTGGGTCTCATGCCGCTTACGATTTTCCCTTTTGTCATTCCCTCTTATTCCCCTTTCATGAAAATGGGCTAAAGTGATCTAAAGTCCCTAAAGTTGATGTTTGTTTTCTATTCGATGTTGGATGTTGGACGTTCGATGTTCGATGTTCGTCTTTTTGACCTCAGATCCACAAATTCCTGTTTGACAAGCGCTATTTCATCTTCCTTTTTCTGTGTCAGCCGGTTCATCCGGGCTTCCAGGAGCCTTTCAAAAATTTTCTTAAAGATGGGGCCTGATTTAAATCCCATCTTTAATAGATCATCACCGTTTAGGTGAATCTTTTTTCCTTTCAACTGTGTGAAAAAATGGGAGATCAACCGCTTCATGCGCTCATTTTTCGCTTTTGCCATCAAATACAGCAGCATTTCCGTATCATGGGATCTGAGTATGGCAAAGAGCTCATAGTCAGTTCCGTCAAACCTGAAAAGGGCATCCATAAGTTGTTGTTCCGCCATGCCCCGGGGGGAGAGGCATTCGGCCCCTATTTCATGGGTTAATCTCATGAAGATATCCGTGTCAATTCCGCTGGTGAGTCCATACCAGTAGACCTTCCATTCTGTTATGGGTTCCTCCAGAAAAAGGAGATGATACCAGGAGATGACTTCATTGATTTCTTCCAGAAGGCTTTTGACGGCATCGTTCAGATCGATATGGGGGGATGCAAATTTTAGAAGATTAAATTCCTTCATCCGCACCAGAGCACTGATGGGATACTCTTCCTTGAGGATGAGTTTTAATTCCCCCAGAATTCTGCGCGATGCCAGGCTGTCGGTCCAATCCATTTTTGCAGCGGTCTTCATGAGAGCAAGGGTCAGTTTTCCAATGGTAAAACCGAACCGTTGCTCAAATCGTATGGCCCGGAGCATGCGTGTGGGATCTTCCACGAAGCTTAAGTTATGCAGGACTCTCAGCGCTTTATCCTTGATATCCTTCTGAGCGCCGAAATAGTCGATGAGGGTGCCGAAAGACCGTTTGCTTAAACTGACGGCCAACGTGTTCACTGTGAAATCCCGGCGATACAGGTCCAGTTTCAATGAGCTTGTTTCAACGATGGGCGGCGCCCCGGGGGACTTATAATACTCAATCCTTGCAGTGGCCACATCCACCTTGAACCCGTCTTTGAAAATCAGCACGGCGGTACCGAATTTCTGGTGGCTTCGCACTCGGGCTGAATGGTTTTTGGCAAATTCACGGGCAAATTTGATACCGTTTCCCTCAATGACGATATCCACATCCAGGTTCTCAAATTTCAGAAAGATGTCCCTGACCAACCCGCCCACAAGATAGATGCCGTAGCCGAGAGAATCGGCAACATCCCCGAGTTCTTTTAAAAGGGTGGCCAACTTTTTCGGCAGCCGTTCTTTGAGCATTCCGGAAAGATTCCGTTTTCGGACCACCGAACCGCCTTTCTGGCTGTTCTGGAGGGCATCGGGGACCAGCGGGTTTCCCACCAGGATGTTCAAAAGATCCGTTCGGGTGATAACCCCTTTTACCTGTTTGTTTTCAACCACCGGAAGGATTCTTAATCTGCTGCGAATAATCAGATCCTGGATTTGTTTGAGGGGCGCATCCGGATGAACGGTGGCAAATTCAATGTTCATATAGTCGCACAGGTTTCGGTCCCCGAGTCCGAGGTAAGCCGCTTTTTCAACAATCTGCCGGGTAACGTAACCGGAGAGGCCGTCATCATCCATCACCAGCAGTACATTGATATTGTAACGGGTCATGTAATCGGCCGCTTTGTCAATGCTGTCTTCGGGATGAATTCCGATGACCGGTGAAGACATTATGTCCCCGGCATTTCGCTGTTGCCCGATACGGCTGATCAAAAGGGCATCCAGTGATCGTTCCACCTGGATCAATGTCTGGTCCTTGATGGTTGCCGAAGCCGCCTCCGGATGTCCGCCCCCGCCGAATGCGCCGGCAATCTCCCCTGCATCCACGGCGTCGACCCCGCTTCTGGCCCCCA
>JAGHDR010000015.1 GCA_021159825.1 Deltaproteobacteria bacterium
AATTTGAAAAGAGGCGCGTCGTCATTGGAAGGGGAAAGGGTTTTCAGAACCGAAAGATTATATTTTGCAAGGGTTTCCTGAACCGGAGTAAAGGCCATGTTCTCCCGCACTTTCAAGAGTCCGGCTTTGCGATCCGCCGGGCTTTTTTTTCGGCTCAAGCCCAACAACCTGAGTGGCGCTTTTAAGACGTTGCGGACCGCCCGTCGGGGTTTGGCCAGAAGATCGTATCGGGAAAAAAGTTTTCGAATTTCCACCCTCAGATATTGTCCGCTGGTTGTGGAAAATCTTTCCTTCTGGTTTTGAACGTATGCCGCTGATGCGCGGTGCGTGAGTGCCTGAAGATTTTTCAGCCATTTATCGACGGCCCGGGTTTCCCGGTCCAGGGACGACTGAAGGTTGCTTACGTCCTTTTTCAAAGCCCTTGTTGCTCCGGCGGCGGCCGTCGATTTAATATGGTGGGCCTGTTCATGGTTAAATGCTTGGAAAAAGGTATCTTTTAGGTGAATAAACGATTTTTGGCCGGCAATGCGATCATAGGTCCCGGGAGTTGTGTGGGGGATCAGCCATAAGTTTGCCCCATGGACGGAAAGCGCCTGTCCCTGGAGGGCTTTCAGTATCTCTTCCTGGGTGGCCTCTGCGGAGGCTTTGTTGAGTACAAAAAAGTAAGGCTTTTCGTCCTGAAGCACCTCCATGAAAAAGTTGTGCAACACCTCATCGGCATATTTTTCCTGACTGGCCACAAAAACCACCGCATCGGAAAGGCTGTAAAGATCCTTAGCAATAGACTGGTTTTTTTCTTCAACACTGTCCAAATCCGGTGTGTCCACCAGGACCAGGTGTGAAAGCGGTTCTTCGTCGGTTGCCAGCACCGCCAGCTGCCCGGCTTTTCCGGTGCAGGGAAGATCCATATTCTCGGGGATTATGGGTGCGATATTGATTTCGGGAAAGGGAAAGTCATCTGTGCGAAAACATCGGCTGTGGGCATGGGCAACGGGACCGGCGGTTTTGGGCCGTTCCACGCCGGTAGCGCTCAAGGACCTGCCGCAAAAGGCATTAAACAGGGTTGATTTGCCCGTACCGGTACCCCCCAGGAAGACCACCCACAAGCAAGGGTTGGCCCGTCTGTAGGCGAGAATGGCAAAACGCCTCAGAATATCTTTCGCCAACCCCGGTATTTTAAGTCCATCCGGGGTCAGGCCGGTTACCCTGAAAGCCTCGGGTTTCAGGGAATCGGAAGCCTTGTGGTTCATGGCGGCAGTCATTTTCAGTCTTCTTTAAGTCGATCCCAATACCCTTGAAAATATTTCCATCCGGACCCCACCGTGGCCGCCAGAATAATGGTCATGATGATATTGGCCACCGGGGGAAGCAGGAGGCTGACATGCCGGCTGTAGTCTCCGGAGGGGATCATGTACAGCAGAATCGTACCCCCCACCATCTGAGTAATGGTCTTGATTTTCCCCCATGGGCCGGCGGCAATGGCAATCCCTGCCTGCTGAGACACAATGGCGCGCAAACCGGTAACGGAAACTTCCCTGGCAATAATGATGATCACCATCCAGGCGGCCACCACCTGATATTTCACCAGAATAACAAACGCACTCATGACCAGCAATTTATCGGCCAGGGGATCCAGAAAAATCCCCAAGGTGCTGACCTCCTTCCGGCTGCGGGCGAAATAGCCGTCCAACGGGTCTGTTGCACAAGCGATCACAAAAATCGAGGCGGCGACAAATTTCGCCCAGGTGGCGGCGGGAATGGTGAATATGATAAAAACCGGGATCAGGACAATCCGAAAGAGGGTGATTTTGTTGGCAAGGGTCATTTTTTTCCGTACCTTTCAGGGTCAATCGATAGTTTATGGATAGATTCTACAGTTGCGAGTAATGGCCCTTATATCCCGTGACAGTCAGAATATCAAGATTTCCCTTGCGAAATTAAAAAGAATGGGATAACTCCCAACCATGCTTTCGACCTTTGGAAAACTGATGATTCTTGCTCAATGGCTGTTGACACGGCGACCCACCTCTGTTGCGGTTGACATTACCCACAGATGCAATCTCAAATGCCTTCATTGCTACTGGTGGAAGCAGGAACACCCTCCGGAGCTGGATGACGGCCAAATGATCGCATTTCTGAAAAAGCTGCGGGCAGGCGGCCTTCGGGCGGCCATCCTGTACGGTGGAGAACCCACCCTTCGTCCGGAAATCTGCCGGGCTGCGGCCCGGATTTTTGATGCCACACTGGCTTTTACCAATGGCGTAAACGGCTTTCCGGAACTTGAAAACGGTCAGTGGATTCTTTCCCTGGACGGACCCGAAATCGAAAACGATCGCATCCGGGGAGAAGGGGTATACCAAAAGGCCATAGAAAACCTGAAAGCCGCTCCCCGCCCTCCCATCGTCCATATGACCATTTCCAGGATGAACCGAAACAGCCTGGAACCGTTTGTTCAGGAAATGATGGCGCTCCCCATCAAGGGTATGGGGTTTTCCTTTGTGACGCCCAATCGGGGAACAGACGATGACAACCTGTTTATTCCCCTGACGGAACGGAACCGGCTGGTGATGGAACTACTTCGGCTCAGGAAAAAATATGGTGAAAAAATCGGTTTCACCCCGGCCATGGCTCGCCAGTTGCTGACCCATGGTGCTTTTGACCAATGGAACAGTTTATCAACCTGCCCGGTAAACCGGCGGGTTCGCTGCTACCGATCGGATGGTCGGTCCAAAGCCTGCACTTACGGGGAGCAGGCCGATTGTTCCCGTTGCGGCTGCGCCGCCGTTGTGGCTTACCGGGGCGCTTTGAACCCCCTTGATTACCAGACGCTCAAGGTGATACTGGGCCTGTTGACCCCGGAATACCAACCCAAAGGTCCCACTGGAAAAAAGTAACCTAAAAAAATTCTGGAGAGACGAATGGTCGATAAAATCCATCCCCAAAGAAAACATGACCCAAAGGACCTGATCTGCTGCCGCGAATGCCGAAATTTCCATTTTTTTGAAAACGGCGCTAAGCACAACAGCCCCCATGCCCTGGGGGAATGCAGGGACAAGTCCTGGGACGGCAGCCGGGGTCAGTGGGCCATGTTTCAGCACCACTGCGGCGCTTTTGAGACAGCCCAAAATCGGTCTTGATCAAGGAAATCGAGATGATTTTGTGGTCTATTTCTCCTCCAATACCCCCTTCATGGTTTCCATGAGCGGCCCATAGAGTTGTTCCGCCAAAGTTTTGAAGTTGTTGTTTTCAGCGTGCCAAAGGGCGTCAAAATCAGTGTAACATCGTTTTAAATAGACGCCATCCCCGTACCCAAGTTCCCCTTTGAAATGATAGCCATCTCCCTCATAGGCTTTTTGAGCCGCCTCCCGTGCCTTTTCCGGAGCGCCTTTCCCGTCATTGGAAAACAATAATTTCAGATAAGCCAGCGCCGTTTTTGCCGTTACGGGAAGGGGTTGCTGAAGTCCCCGCCACCAGAATTTTATGATTTCATCCAGCCATTCACCTGCCTTTTTCGGATGAAGGGGCGGCAGTTCCGCAAGACCATCCGGCGTCACCAGGATGCTGGTGAGCGCCATTCCCCGGGCACATCCCGCCAGGTGTTTGACCCAGAGACCCACCAGGCTGTCCGGACGTGAAACCCGACCTTTTTTATCCAGGATTTCATTGAGATAAAACTCCCAGCGTACATAATCGGTGGATTTTGTTGGGGTCGATATTTCAGGTTCCTTCATCCGTAAACCGTCCAGCCAATCCTCCAGCGCTTCGCAGTCGCATCCATCCATCCGGATCGGAAAGCGGATTTCCACAGGAGGGCATGCATGGGGATAATCTTCGGCCAGCCGGTGATGGTACTTCAGCATTTGCAGAACCGGTTCGGTGAGCGCTTTGGCGGAGAGTGTACCGAAACCGCCCGGCGGCAGTTCCCCTGCGTGTTGCAACCGTTGCGCTGCCCGGTGAACTGCCTGCTGGACTGCTTCCGGCCCTTCCGAAGCCGGGGTTGCCAGACCCACGTTCAACAGCATTTTCCCCTGATTGAAAGGTGAGAGCCCATCCAGAGCAAAGGGTTCCTGGTTTCGGGTTATGGTCTCGGCGTCATCAAAGTAAATGTTCAGCCTTTGGTTGAAGAAGCACTTGACGGGATTTTTTAGACATCGAATCAATTGGATTAGCCCCGGTCCGGTATCGATCGGGGCCGGACCCAGCCTGTCCTGATCCGATTTCGTTTCCTGCGGATCCAGCATTTTTCGCCATTCCCGGGCATGGGTGAACAGCTCCCGGGACCCATGGGGCAGAAAGTACGCCTTGCTGAAGGGTTGCAGTGGGTGTAGGCAAGTCAAGTGATCCGACAGGTCCGGGGAATTGTCCGTCCCTTTTTTGTTCGATGGGGCCGTCTCAATTTGCCAGCCCCCCGCCAGATAATCCTGGCGGGGGGCTGGCAAATTGAGACGGCCCCATCGAACAAAAA
>JAGHDR010000150.1 GCA_021159825.1 Deltaproteobacteria bacterium
ATTCAAAGGCCGCAGGCGTCATGTTTACCTTGAACCCCACCAACGGTGATCGGTCAAAGGTCGTTGTTGAAGGAAGCTGGGGGCTGGGGGAGACGGTGGTTTCCGGCAGCGTGAACCCTGACAAATTTGTTGTGGATAAGGTGATGATGGAGACCGGAGAAAAAACCATATCCGTCAAGCACATCAAATGTGTTCATGATCCCGATGGCGGAGAAGTGATCAACGTCGATGTGGAAGAAGAGCAGCAGTCCAAGTGCTGCCTGGAAGAGCTGGAGTTAAAAAAATTAGTGGCGATTGCCAAAAACATCGAGGCCCACTACGGCCGTGCCATGGATATCGAGTGGGCCATTGATGGGGACTTTTCTTTCCCGGAAAGTATATTTATTGTGCAGGCCCGTCCGGAAACCGTCTGGAGTCAACGCAAAAAGAAGCCTTTGCTCGGTAAAAAGAGCGGGTACCAGTTGTTGATGGACCAGGCCATGAAACGGATCAAGATTCCGGGGTAAATGCCTGTCTGAATCATTTTTAGAGCTTGTCTCCCAGCATACTTCCAAGGGGTTATGAGCGGCATATGGGATGTTGGTGAAAATGAAAATTAAAGTAAGGAATTATCATCATGTCGGACCACACGTTGTTGGATGGCAAAAAGATTCTCATCGTAGATGATGAGGCTGATATACTGGAGATATTGGAAGAGTTGCTGGAAATGTGTGATGTTGTGAAGGCTTCCACATTTGAAGACGCGAAAAATCTGTTGGAAGCACAGCTTTTTGACATGGCCATCCTGGATATCATGGGGGTTGACGGCTATGGTCTGTTGGAGATTGCCAACAAGAAGGGCATTCCCGCCGTCATGTTGACGGCCCATGCATTTACCCCCGGGAACCTGCTCAGGTCCATCAAAGAGGGTGCCGATGCATATTTGCCGAAAGAAGAGATGGTGAATATTGCGACCTTCCTGAATGACGTCTTAGAAGCCATCGAAAAAGGAAAGAACCCCTGGGGACCCTGGCAGAAGAAGTTGCCGACATCCTACTTTGAAAAGCGATGGGGCGCCATGTCAAAAGACACGCCCCGGGACTTTTGGGAACAATTCAAAGCCGGTATTAAAGAAAGAAAAAACAAGTAATTGGTTTAATCGTTTCACCTACATCAGGGCCAAGGCTAACCAGATGATTTTAATTCGAAATGCCATTTTTCATGCCTCTCGTTCTCGATTGCTATTTGACGGCGTTTAGCTTCCGGGTCACGTTATCCTTGATCCAGTGGTTGTCCCACCACTCTATGGGATTGACAAAGAGACCGCTGATCATCATGCCGAAGTGGAGGTGATCCCCCCCCGCCAATCCGGTTTTTCCCGTCAATGCAATGACATCTCCTTTGGCGACGGTTTCCCCCGGTTTTACGGTGATATCGCTGAGATGGCTATAGGTGGAAGCCACACCCTGACCATGATCAATGACAATGGTTAAACCGTATATGCCCAGGCGATCGGCAAAAATGATACGGCCGTTGTTGACGGCGCCGACCTTTGAATGGGCCAGGGAGGCCAGATCAACACCCATGTGAACCTGCTCATCAATGACTTTTCCCTTGTAGTAGTAAAACCGTTTGTCGCCGAATCTTGCCATGGTGGCGGCATTCTTTAGCCTGAGCCACGACCCTTCCCACAATTTTTCAGGGAGGGTATCGGTTCCGAGATCATAAAATACCTTGCCGTTTTTCTTTCTGATGCGCTGATTGATTTCGAGAAATTTGACCACATTCCGGTCGGTTGGATCTTTCAGTTCGGGGGCAAAGTAGGGGAGTACGCCATCGAGAAACCGGTCCGAAATGTTAATCTTCCGTGTGCGGAATTTTTTATTGCGGATATGAATGCTGCGGTTCAGATTGGCTTTTGAAATATTTCCTGCCTTGTCTTCCGCCCACAGGAAAAGGTTGATATTTTTTATTGTGTTAACGGGAATTCCAAAATAGCAGACATGCATCCCTTTCTCCGGGCTTCGCTCAGACGGGTATCCGGGGAAAAACCGCTCTCCCACATAAAGTCCGCTTTTGATGGCATCGGAGGTGGTTTGATAGACGATCAAGCCGGTACCGCCTTTGTTCACGTAATTGAGTTGACTCACCAGCCTGAGAGCGGGGGGAATGGTGTCAACGGTCATTTTGTGTTCGGCGATGGTCAGATTTCCGTCTCCGCTGCTGCTCCTCGAATAATCCCAGGCGTATACCTCGAGATCGGCCCTCCCCTGATTGAATTCTGAAGGATCAACGGATAAGACGGTGTCAAACCGGTGGACGCCTTCGGCATTGAACAGGCCTTCAAAAGAAAACCGTTTTTCCAGAAGTGTAATATGGCGGTTGTCCTGTTTCAGGGTGACCTTGATGGTCCTGATACCCCTTTTTGCATCAGTTACGATGAGAGGGACTTCCGCGGTTTTGGTTAGAAAAACGGGTATGGGACCCAGTTGAATCTTTGGCTTTTCTCCCTCAAAAATGGCGACAAGAAACCATCCGATAGAACCAAAAACCAAAACAATGGTGCAGACAGCCAATATTAAAGTGGCACTTCGTTTTTTTCGCATAACTATTTATTATTCCAAATGTTTTTAGCGTAAAGTGCCGTTAAACGGCTATCTGTTTTCAGCCTTGGGCTTTTGCAACCGCCAACCGTAAACCATTATAACTCCGATTTAGATACCAATAAAAAATTTTTAAGGCAATGGTTTTTCTGAAATTAAGTCCAAAAAACCGGAATGTGGACAGCGCTTTAGTCGGTATGAATCGAAAAAAAACATCATG
>JAGHDR010000046.1 GCA_021159825.1 Deltaproteobacteria bacterium
GCTTCGTATCTCATTAAAGGAACTTAGGGAGGCTCAGAGATGGTTAAAACTTATTAAGCGTGTACCACTAATTAAGAGACCTGAACTATTAGATGATATTATCGAGGAAACAGAAGAATTAATTAGGATTTTTGTTACGAGTATCAAAACGGCCAAGAAGAAAAGGAAATAGTCATTTAAATTTCGGCATTGGTTTTTTCATTCGATGTTGGACGTTCATCTTTTCGTTTGTTCGGCGTAAGATATCCGGATTCGTGGTTAAAGATTTATTGGTTTGTTGCCGATAATAGACATAGCGCCGTAGGCAAAATTAAACCACGAAGAACGCGAAGATAAAATGAGGTATTAAGTATGAGTGGTGTATATGGCGTATTGCAAACAGGAATGAGCTCTCTCCTGGCCCAGCAAAGGGGAATCGAGGTTACCGGGCACAATATCGCCAATGTGAATACCCCGGGTTATTCGCGTCAGACGGTCAATTTGAAGACATCCACACCGGTCTTGACGTCCCAGGGAATGGTCGGTACGGGTGTAACCGCCAGGGAATCTGAAAGGGTTTATGACCGGTTTGTGGGTGTTCAGATCGAAAATGAAAATGAGGAACTGGGAAGATGGGATGCCCAAAAAACCGCCCTTGAAAGGGTGGAAATAATTTTTAACGAGAGTTCGGACAGTGGGCTGAGCAAGACAATGGGTGAGTTTTGGAATGCCTGGCAGGACCTGGTCAACAATCCCTCCGGCAATGTAGAGCGGTTGGCCCTTTTGGGCAGCAGTGAAACCCTGGCGTTTGAATTCCAAAATACCTACAATCAACTTTCACCACTTCAGGCTGATTTGGATATCTCCATAGAGACCACCGTCGATCAAATAAACCTGAAAGCGGGGGAGATTGCCGATCTCAATCAAAAGATTATTGAGGCCGAAGGGGGCGGCACCCATGCCAATGACTTCAGGGATGCGCGCGATTTGGCAATGAAAGAGCTCAGCTTGATGATCGATGTTACCTCCTACGAAGAGAGCAGCGGAAGTATCAATGTCACCTTGAATGATGGAAGCAGCCTGGTGGACGGCTCTAACACCTCGACCTTGTCCACCATGGTCAATGACGCAGGGCATAAAGATGTTGTATGGGCTTCTGATCCGACGGTGAGTATTAACAGCACCATCTCCGGTGGGAAGTTAAAGGGATGGATCGAGGTCAGAGACGTGATTATCCCGGAGTATATGAGCAATCTTGAAGACCTGGCAGACGGCATCAAGGATGCGGTAAACACTGCCCATGGTAACGGGTTTGATCTCAACGGAGATCCAGGGGAGGACTTTTTCTCCGGGACCCTGGCAGCCAGTACCTTTGCAGTGAATTCAGCTATTGATTCAACCAAGATTGCTGCTTCCGGAACAATCGACGGAGTACCGGGAAATGGCAGTAACGCCATAGCTATCGCCGAGTTGCAGAATGCCCTCACGATGAATTCCGATACCACAACCTTTGATAATTACTATAATTCCATGGTCAGTGATGTGGGGTCTAAGGTCCGGCACGCCGGTATGAACCATGACCATCACACTGCCATGGTAAGTCATTTAGAGAATTACCGCGAATCCATTTCAGGGGTCTCTCTTGATGAGGAAATGGTGAATTTGATACAATTCCAGCTCGGTTATGACGCCGCTGCCAAATTAATCAGCACCACGGACGAAATGCTCCAAACCCTGATCAATATGGTGTAAATCATTAACCCGGGAGACAAAAAATGCGGGTGAGCAACAGACAGATGGTGAACATTGTTCAGAGCGACCTCTTCAGGAATGCCGAACAGCTCCTTAAAGCCCAAGAAAGGGTCGCGACGAGAAAACTCATCAACAGACCTTCCGATGACCCGATCGGGATGGGCAAGGTGCTCAATTACCGGAAGATCATTTCCTCAATCGACCAGTACAATAGTAATATTACCTCTGCCAAGAGCAGGATCGAGTTTACCGATACGCTGCTGGAGAATCTGCACGACCTGCTGAGTGAGGCAAAACAGATATCGATTGAGCATTCCAACGAACTGGATCCGGAATTGAGGCAAGGCGCAGCACAACAGGTTGAGGGTATTTATGACCAGGTATTGGCAATCGCAAACACCAAATACGATGGTAATTATCTGTTCGCGGGACATGACACTGACACCCAGCCCTTTACTGAAGATGGCGTGTATACTGGAGATAACGGACAAATTAACATAATCGTCGGAGAGGGCGCGCAGGTTAGAATCAATCTTACAGGGAATGAGGTTTTCACCGGTGTGGACGTTGCCAGCGGAACCCATGTTTTTGATGACCTGAAGGCGCTCAAGGATGCGTTGGAAGCCGACCCTTTTGATGCGTCCGCAGTTTCCGGCCTGACGGACAACCTGGAAAAGGGTGTAAATCAAGTTGAAGGTGCTGCCGTCAAACAATCCATAACATACAAACGGTTGGAAACCACGGAAAACCATTGGGTTAAGTTCAAAGACAGCGTTGTGAATATGCTTTCCAAAATAGAAGACGCCGACCTCGCAACAGCAATTGTTGAACTGAAGGCCCAGGAAACAGCCTATGAGGCCGCGTTGGCCACGGCAGCCAAGATGTTCGACAAAAAAAGTCTTGTTAATTTTCTGTAGGAGAGACACGATGAACAGGGGTATATGGACCATTCTGGTCCCAATTTTGGGTCTTTTCCTTATGTCAGGCCCGGCATTTTCGTTGGATAGCGAAGACATTGTCAAACTGCGAAAGGCAGGAATCAGTGGGGAGACCATCCAAACCATAATGGATCAGAAAGTGATTGAAGCGTGCGCTTTTACGGTGGACGGGATTCTGGATATGAAAAAGTCCGGCTTGAGCGATGAAGCCATCCGGAGAATCATCGAGAAAGGTTCTTTTATGAAGGATTCGGATCCTGTGGTTTACGGCGACGGCACAAAGTCAATTAAATCCCTGAGTCCACAAGACGTTGTTGAGCTCAAAAAGGCGGGAGTGAGTGATGAGGTGATCGATTCAATCGTGTCCGGGTCATTGAACAATGATGATGAAGAACACCGAAGGGCCTGGCGAATGCTCGATAATATGGGATTGATAGTAGATGGCAGAGGCGGTATGCCGCGCAGATGAGCCCCATTGACTGCCATAAGTGCCGGCATTACTACGTTACCTGGGACAAGGACTTTCCCCATGGCTGTCGGGGTTTTGGATTCAAAAGCCGTCAACTGCCAAGCATCGTTGTTCGCAACAACTCTTCAGGGACGAACTGCCTTTTGTTCAAAGAAAAGGTAAAAAAAGGATAGGGGTAAATCACGACTGTTATTAAAACCGGAAAAAGGGTGGGAGGTAAAAACGAATGACGGAATTAGTGGAAACAATGGATCAGGCGGTAAAGGCCATGGCCGACAGGGAAGGGAAATACCTGACCTTTACACTGGCGGAAGAGGAGTACGGCATCGGCATCCTGAAGATCAAGGAGATCATCGGAATGTTGCCCATTACGACCGTGCCCCAGAGTCCTGAATTTGTGAAAGGGGTTATCAACCTGCGCGGAAAGGTGATTCCCGTTATTGAACTGCGGTTGAAATTCGGGATGGAATCGGTGGATTACACGGAGCGCACCTGCATCATCGTGGTGGAGATTGAAGCGCGGTCCGGGGTTGTCCTGATCGGTGTTGTGGTGGATTTGGTTTCCGAGGTATTGAACATCAAAGAGGAAGATATTGAGGACACGCCCGCTTTCGGCACCAAACTGGATACGGATTATATCCTGGGCATGGCCAAGATAGAAGGCGGCGTCAAGATCCTGCTCAACATTGATCGGGTCCTGAGCACTGAAGACATCGCTGTCCTGGAAAAGGCTGCATAGGGTGTGGGAGAGTATCGTTCCCATGCGGGAGCGTGGGAACGAGAAATAATGATAGATTAAGGGGCAAACAAACAGTGAAGGGGAATGAAAAATGTTTAAGAATATGAAGGTAGGCGCAAAGATAGCGTCAGGGTTTGCTATTATTGCTATTTTAGGAGTTATAGTGGGTATTGCCGGTTATTTGATTGTCAACAACATTATTCATCAAGTGGAGGTCGCGGAGACGGCCTATACTATTAAACAGGATTGTTTTGAGGCGAGAAGGCAGGAGAAGAACTTTCTTATCCGCAGGGAAGAAAAGTATATCGAGCGCTGGGAAAAGGTTCTTGAGGGGATAAGAACCGTGGTGGCGAAAGGGTTGAAGGTCACGGACGACAGTGATATACAGGCCTGGTTAAAAGATATCTTCAAAAAGATGGATCGGTATGCGGCAATGGGGCATAGCCTTCAAAAGGCTGTTTCGGAAGGACATAAATTAGATAATCAAATGCGTAACGCAGCCCGATCTATCGAGTCATCCCTCAAAAAAGACACTAATTCAGGCCCGGCCATGACAGCTTTACTTCATGCCCGCCAGCAAGAAAAAAATATAATTCTGTACGGAGATAAGACCCTGGGTAAAGGTGAGAAGTCATATCTCCGGAAATGGAAGGATCGTATGGATATAATAGAAAAGTGGTCCGGTGATGATGCAGGCCTGAAAAGTTTAACGACCCGGTATTCGGGTCTCATGTCCCAGCGGGTGAAGGGGCTTGAACGGGTTCATGATCTCGAAGCTGATATCGTCGCTACTGTTGGCGCCGTTATGAAAAACGCCGACCAGATATTGGAAAGAACCAAAAAAGCCATGCACAAAGCAGAAATCGGCGGAAAAACGCTGATCATGATTATCC
>JAGHDR010000193.1 GCA_021159825.1 Deltaproteobacteria bacterium
GTCGACAACTCATGGGGGCCTCGCAGTTTACGGACGGAATGAGCCGAACGCAGGACTCCACTTGGCCAATATAGAGAAGCTGTTGGAGGTACTAAACCGGCTGGTGGAGAGAAAGAATACGGTTGTGGTCATCGAACACAACCTGGATGTGGTCAAGGGCGCCGATCATGTGATTGATCTGGGCCCTGAAGGCGGTGCAGGGGGCGGGCAGGTGGTGGCAGCCGGAACACCCGAAGCGATCTCAAAAATAGAAGCGTCTTACACCGGGCAATATCTGAAGAAGATGCTGGAAACCAAAAAACAACCGTAAACGGCTTATACCTTATCCAGTTGTTCCAGGTGATATACGAGGTTTTCAAATTTGACGGACAAGTCCGCGTTTTCAATGACGCACTTTTTTCGCGTTCGGATCTGAATGGTGGTGAAATTAAGAATCGCCCCAACGTTGCCTTCCTGAAGGAGGTGGGCAACTCGCTGCGCTTCATGGGGGGGGGTCGTTATGAGCCCGATTTCAATGCCTAACTTGCGTACCGTTTGAGATATGCCTGAAGCAGACTGAATGGTCAATCCGCAGGCGAGTTTTCTGCCCACCTTTCCAGCATCGGAATCAAAGGCGGCTTTAACCATGTAACCCCGTTTTTTAAAATTTTCGCTTTGAACCAAGCCGCTTCCAAGGTGTCCCATGCCTACAATGCACAGCGCCCATTCCCGGTCTGTTGCCAGGATGCCCTTGATGGCCTGCAGCAGGTCCCGTACATCATATCCCACACCTCTGATGCCGAATTCGCCAAAATACGCCAGGTCTTTTCTGACCTGGGCAGGATTCACACCACAGAGCCCGGCCAGCTTTTCAGATGACATGACCGGCAGTCCGCTTTCAAGCAGAATCTCAAGCGGCCTGGAGTAGATAGCCAGCCGCTGGATGGTGGGGTTGGGTATTTTAGAGTCCTTTGACATCGGGGGGCCATTCTGATGCTGAAAAATGAATTGTGAAATAATGCACATGAGTGGAAAAAAAGAGAGCCTGCAAAAGCAGGCCCTCTTTTCTATCAGTTGTTAATCAACCACCCATGGACTTAACGATGAGCTCGTGCATGCCCCCCAGGTCCGGAATCTTGAAAACAAGGATAAAGCAGATAACCAGAGCGTAAATACAGAGGGATTCAATCAAAGCCAGACCAATGATCATGGTGGTCATGATTTTTCCGCCCGCTTCCGGATTCCTTGCCGTTCCCTGAAGGGCGCCGTTAATGGCGTTACCCATCCCGAGACCGCAACCCAAGGCAGCGATCCCGATGGCGAACCCGCAAGCAATAGCGATTCCCAAATACACATAAAGACCGGCAGCCTTGACCATGGCATCTCCGGCGGCGAACGCCATGGAAGCTGAACAGATCACCATAGCCACCGCAAAAATACCTACAAGCGTTTTTTTATTCATTGTGGACCTCCTTTCATTAGATTTTTTATGGCCTTCTTCCATAAACTACAACCCCCGGAAAACGAGGGGGCATTTGTTTTGATCAATGAACTAATGGGCATGTTCCATGGCACCGACAAAGTATATGGTGGAGAGCAACATGAAAACCAGCGCCTGAATTAAACTCACCAGAATCCCGAGGAACAGGATGGGTAGCGGGGCAAAATAAAGACCGGCAAGACTAAACAGGATGGCCAGCACCATCTCTTTACCAAAAATATTGCCGAAGAGTCGAACACTCAAGCTCATGATTCTCGCTAGATGTCCAATTATTTCAATGGGAAACATGAAGGGGATCAGCCACCAGACCGGACCACAGAAATGCTTGATATATTTGACACCATGGAATTTAATGCCGATGATATGGGTGTAAACAAAGGTGCATAGCGCCAGGGCCAGCGTGGTGTTTAGGTTGGCTGTGGGAGAGAACATACCGGGAACCAGGCCGATCAGGTTGGAAATAAGCACAAAAAGAAATATCGTAGCGATGAAGGGGAAAAAAAACCTTCCTTCCGGCCCCGTAATTTCCACCATAAAGTTCTCAAGACCGCTGACCAGCACCTCAAAAAAATTCTGCCCCCCTTCAGGAACGATTTTAACTTTCCGAGCCAGGAAAAGAGCGCTCAAAATCATAATGAGCATGGTGAGCCACGTATAGGTCACATGAGAATAATGATGGGCAAAATGCTCAAACCCCATAGCGGACAAAATTGCGTCAATAAAAAAAATTGGATGCTCCATAGATTATACCGCCTCCCGCGAAGATGTTCTAAAAGCGGCCCGAATCCCAAAATTCAGGATACTGAGCACAACAACAGAAAGTCCGACAGCCAAACCCAGAGGATTTACCCAGCCACCGGTGATAAGAATATAGAGGATCAAGCCCATAATGGCAAGTCTAAAATAAAATTTTACAATCAGTGCGATTTTTTTGCCTTTCATGGCGCCTTGATCCGAAAAAGCCATGCGCACTGAGCGCTGTAAAATGCTGAAGTTAGCGATGATGATGAGCCCGCCCAAGACCACGCCAAGTGTGAATTGCGCTTCCATAAAAACGCCACTCAATGCACTCAATATCAACAGGATGACCCAGTTGAATGTTCTGATATCCTGAAGCTTTTCCCCGATCATTACATGCCCTTTGCTTTATTGTAAAGAATATAGAGATTCCTGAATGCAGCGACGATACCGAACCCCAGGAAAATAAAAAAAAGCCACGGCTTCGTGTCGAAATACTTGTCCAGGTAGAAACCGGCCAACGCTCCCAAAGCAATGGAAAAGGCCATGGCCATTCCGACGCTGCTGATAAAGCCAAGGTCTTTAATCTGTTTTTTCAGCTCTTCATCCATGGTGTCGGCGCATCCGTTCCCCTACGGGACGTTGATTCCAGTTTCCACAACCCCATGGGGTTCCTATCACAGATTTTTTGGGAAAGTCAACAGAATTTTGATTCAAATGCACCCTTCAACTGTCCACATGCCGCCAGGATATCACGGCCTTTGCTTTTTCGAATGATGGCGGTGAAGTGTCTGTCCGTCAGTATTTTCTGAAAATGAAAGATTCTGTCCATGGAAGGCGGCATCATGAGTGATTCCGGATCCGCATTCAGTGGGATCAGGTTGATTTTTGCCCTGAGTCCGGAAAGGAGCCAGCACAAATTATGTGCATCCCGATCCCGGTCATTGGTATCTTTTATCAGAATGTACTCGAAAGTAATCATCCGCCGGTTGGGCAGGGGAAACGACTTGCAGGCCTGAATCAATTGATCCAGGGGATATTTACGGTTGATGGGCATGAGACGGCTGCGTGTCTCATCATCCGCTCCGTTGAGTGAAACCGCCAGGTTAACGGTGATATCGCGCGCCAGTCTCTCAATTTCAGGGACCAGGCCGCAGGTGGAGAGGGTGACCTTGCGGTGAGAAAAATTCATGCCGTCCGGTTCAATAAGGTTTCGGAGCGCTTTGATTACCGCATCATAATTGGCCAGTGGTTCTCCCATGCCCATCAACACGATGTTCGTTAAACGGTCCGGGTATTCCAGGGATCTTTTTGCCAGAATGACCTGTTCAATGATTTCGCCGGGCGTCAGGTTTCTGACCAATCCCTGTTTTCCGGTTGCACAGAAAGAACAATTCATGGCGCAACCCACCTGTGAGGAAATACACAGGGTCAGATGGTCCCTTTCCGGTATGAGCACGGTTTCGATGGTGTGACCGTCTTGCAACTGGTGAAGGTATTTCCGGGTACCGTCTTCGGATTGGACTGCCTTGATCTCACGTAAGGGAAAGATATGGGCCTTTTCTTTGAGCAGGGTGCGCAGCGTCTTGGGCAGGTTGCTCATTTCATCAAAAGATTTAACGAATCGTGTCAGGGCCCAGTGCCGAATCTGACGGCCTCGGTAGGTGCCCAAGCCATGGTCCACGGCCCAAACTTCCATTTCAGCTGCGCTCAATCCCTTGAGATCGGTCCGGATCATGGATGGGGCTGCTCCGGTTTTGAGATGTCGGTTTTGTACGTTCTGAGCTGCGCCAACTCCCACACGTAATCGTACAGGTGAAGGCCTTTGCTGGATGCAATGATTTCACCGTCTTCAACGCCGATAGCGGATGTCATATACTCTTTTAGAAGCTGGATGGCGCCCAGGTTGGCAGGCAGGCCGTTCCACAGATCCCAGGATCTGAAATAGATGATGAAATGGAGTTTCCCGTTTTTAATTCGGGTGTCGATCCCCCTCAGGCAAGGCGGATCTCCCAGGTAAATGGCCTGAGGGTTTCCCACGGTCATGTAGGCCTGATTGGTTCCAAATCCATCTTCCCGATACATGCGGATGACTTCGGTGATCTGAGGTTCCAGATATTGGCCGTAGGTATAATCCTCACCCGGTTGTTTGGCAGATGTCATGAGGTAAGGCAGATATTCTTCGATATAGCCATCGGCCACGGGATTGGGGATACCCAGGGCAGGGGGGATTTCGGGCAGGAGCGGTCGTTGCCCGGGGTATTTGATATGGATGGTGATATAATCGAATTCAAGCCGTTTCTGGCCTTCGAAACTGCCTCGGTCAATGACATATTCGGTACCTGCTTCCAGAAGCTGGTAGACGCACTGAAACCAGGCATCGGGAAGGTCGCGCGCTTCAATAGACTCAAGTCGCATCATCAGCAAATCCCTCAAGGGTGGATAAAATCCTACTTTTCTAGTACATACAGAATTCGCCGAATAAAGGCAACCGGAGAAGTCCACCCGGATAAGGTTAAAATGAATGTAAGGTAAAAGATGACGGTCTTGAAGAACCTGAAAAAAAGATGGCACAGCGAGGGCGGGTATCGTCAATTCCTGGTCATCGCCTTTCCCCTGATTCTGAGTACCGGCGCCCTTTCGGTGCAGCACTTCGTGGATCGCATGTTTCTCACCTGGTATTCCCCCGAGGCCATTGCCGCAGCCATGCCGGCCGGGATGCTCAATTTCTGTATCATGAGCCTGTTTATCGGAACGGTGGGGTACGTAAATACCTTTGTGGCCCAATATTTCGGGGCGGGGGAAAAAAACCGGATCGGACCGGCTGTCTGGCAGGGCCTTTACATTTCGGTTCTGGGGGGCTTGGGTATCATGTTGTTGATTCCCTTTGCGGAGCCCATCTTTCGCCTTGTGGGCCACGATGCGGCCATCCGGCAACTGGAAGTGGAATATTTTGCTATTCTTTGCCTGGGGGCAATACCCATGATCGCTTCAACGGCGCTTGCCGGTTTTTTTTCGGGAAGGGGTCGAACGTGGCCGGTGATGTGGGTAAACATCCTCGCCACAGGGGTGAACCTCATTCTGGATTATGTTCTGGTGTTCGGTTTGTGGGGATTTCCGGAAATGGGGATTCGCGGCGCGGGGATCGCAACGGTTCTGGCAGGGGTTTTCTCCTTGCTGGCATATATTCCGCTGGTGTGCAGGCCTCTTCACGATGGGAAATACCATACCCTGAGAGGATGGCGGTTTGAAAAAGAGCTTTTCTTGCGCCTGCTCCGCTTTGGATTTCCCTCGGGTGTTCAATTCTTTCTGGATATGAGCGGTTTTACGGTTTTTATTTTTCTGATCGGCCATCTGAGCACCGTCAGTCTGGCTGCCACCAATATTGCTTTTAATATCGGTACACTTTCCTTCATGCCCATGATTGGGTCAAGCATTGCCATATCGGTTCTTGTGGCCCAGTACCTGGGGAAAAACCATCCGGAACTAGCGACAACCAGCGTGTATTCCGGATTTCATTTAACCTTTGGGTACATGTTCGTCATCGCACTGGCCTATCTTTTTATTCCGGAATTTTTTGTGCTCCCCTTTGCGGCCGGCGCCGATCCCGCAGGTTTCGCCGAAATTTATCGCCTCACCGTGCTTCTGCTCAGGTTCATTGCCGTCTATTCGGTTTTTGACACCATGAACCTGGTTTTTGCTTCCGCTATCAAAGGGGCCGGGGACACCCGTTACGTGATGTTCGCCATCATTATCACCTCGGTGCTGGTTCTGGTGATACCCACATACCTGGGGGTGATGGTGATGGGCTGGGGGCTGATGGCTTCATGGATTAATGTATCCGCCTATGTGATTGTGCTGAGCATTGTCTTTCTTTTACGCTTTCTGGGGGGCAAATGGAAATCCATGCGGGTCATCGAAACCCGGGATTGAGTATCTCGTCTCTCATGCTTTTTGGGCGGATACTCTGATATTTTCGGCGTCAAACTTCTGAGCGATCAGGAGTTCATACTCTGTTCCGAAAAACCGGCGATTTCCCTGTAGGTACCATTTGGTGCTTTCCCAGTATTTTTTTAATTCCTGCGCATCGAGGATGCTTTCAAGTATGGCCTCAATCTCTGAAAGCTTTTCCCGCTTCAATGTGTTTTTACGCATTTCATAAAGGTCATTGAGGCGATGTTCCTGCTCAGGGGAAAAACCGATGTCCCTGGATCTTTCAACCAGGTCGCTCAACAGTTTGTAAAGATTTTCAAAGTCTTTGATCAGATCCATCCGGCGCTGGGTTCGGTCGAGGATCAAGTCGGTAATTTCCACCATTCTTCTTTCAAAAGCTTTTTCAAGTAGAATCTCATAATCCTCAGTAAAAAA
>JAGHDR010000349.1 GCA_021159825.1 Deltaproteobacteria bacterium
ATCATGGTTAAAGATATATCCCACGGATCGAAGGCTTTTAAAATAGACGGGCTTTTTGGGGTTATCCTCAAAATACTTTCGAAACCGGACAATGAAATTATCCACGGTGCGGGTGGAGGTTCCCTTTTCGTATCCCCAACCGGTTTCCAGAAGTTTGCTTCTTGAAAGGGGCCTTCCGCGATGGGCAATGAAAATCTTCAGGAGTCTGACCTCCTGATCGGTCAAGTTGATCCGACCGGATGGGCCATGGGCAATCAACGTCTCAAAATCGATGCTGTTAGGACCGAATTTGTAGATCCGGGACAATGGTGAAAGGCCATTTCCATTCAAATTTGTCTCCCCTTGGGACCAGGTCCCCCGGGTCAAAAGCCGCTCCACCCGAAGTAAAAACTCCTCCAGATTAAAAGGCTTGGCAAGATAGTCGTCCACCCCATAGGAAAAACCCTTTATTTTGTCATCGGAATCCCCTCTGGCAGACAGGATCAAAACCGGAAGCCGCTCGTCTTCCCGGCGGATATTCCGCAGCACCGACAGTCCGTCAAGCTTGGGAAGCATGATGTCCAGCACGATCAGATGCGGCTGCCATTCCTTCCATTTTTGGAGGCCTGAAACGCCGTCCGCAGCCACCTCAACATCATATCCCTTAAAAGACAGGTTCAGTTTCAGTCCTTCCGCCAGGTGGACCTCGTCTTCCACCACCAGTATCTTTTTTTTGTCCATATCCCCACCGACACCCGTCATTTCAAGTCCGCCCGAGACGGTTTTACAGGCAGCATCACTGTGAAAACAGATCCCTTTCCGCCTTCCTTTGATTCGGCCGTCACTTTTCCCTTATGAATTCCGGCAATGCTTTCAACCAGATACAGACCGAGCCCGGTCCCTTTGGCCGACATGTCGTCGGACCGGCCAACCTGGTAGAATTTTTTGAAAATCTTCTTGATTTCAGGCTTTGGAATACCGATGCCGTTGTCTTCAAAACGAATGTACAGCTCCCTGCCGGCATATTCAAAGTAAATGTCCAATCTCGGGACCTCTGATTCGTTATATTTGACGGCATTGGTGAACAGATTCATTAAAAGCATCTCAAACAGGGAGAGATTGATGCGACATGAAAAGGCGCTTTCAGGAGGATGATGTATATTGATTTCGCAATTCCCGAAAAGGTGCCGGTTCTTTTTGTAAAACCCCTCGACCATCTTTACCGGATCTTCGGTAACGAATTTTCCGCCATAGGTCTTACTCTCAACCTTGGCCAAATTGAGTATGCGATTGATATTATGGGATAATCTGTCCGCATCCTGAACCATATAGTCTATATACTTAAGCTGATCTTCCCGGGAAAATTCATATTTGTGAAATGTCTCCAGGTACAATTTTAAAGAGGTGACCGGGGTCTTCAGTTCGTGGGTGAAATTGTTGATGAAGTTTCGCTGGAGCCGGTAAAGCTGCAGCATCTTCTGATTGTAAACAAAAATAATAAATATCCCCAGCAGGATGAGCCCCACAAGGATGGAAAGCACCAAAATCACCAGCCAGGTCTGGGAGGCCAGAACCTGATCGGGATCCAGGTTGGCCTTTTGTATGACATTTTTCAGCCCCGCACTGACCTCCACATACCAGTAGATATACAAGAAGAGGGATAAGGCCACCGCAGCAATGGAAAAGATGAATATGAGAATGGGGTGAAGAAACCACTTGGTTTGTTTCATTGGCGGAATCCGTCTTGGTTTGTAAAACTTTTGTAAAACATATCCGGAGGCCTTTAACCATCCTCTTTATTGTACTAGCATAGCGCGATTACTTCAACTGACAAAAACCTAATCAACAAAGATGGAGAAAGAAATGATGATGCAAACACAGCCGGTTCACAGGCTTGGAACCCGGGCCAAGGTATTGTTGTCAAGCGTTTTTGGACCCTATGCCCAGGACGATGCCTATGGAAGCCGCAAGATCAACCCCATGGAGCTTTATCAAAATCAGGTCACTCGAACACAAGGGGCTTTTTCCCTTCGCATGTTTCACCGGTCCTTTGGATTGATGCTGCTTCAAGCGAATATTGACGCCCCCTGCACCCTCCTGGACTTTCCCTCAGAGGACCGCTTTATCGAAGAACTTCAGAGTTGTTCTTACGACATTGTGGGCGTCAGTGCCATCATCCCGAATATTGGAAAGCTCAAAAGAATGTGCGATCTTGTCAGAAAATACCAGCCGAATGCAACGGTTGTTGTGGGCGGGCATGTGGCCAACAAAGAAGATATCCATGAAATAATTGATGCAGACCATATCGTTAGAGGAGACGGCGTAAAATGGTTTAGAACGTTTCTCGGGCAGGACGAGGCGGCACCGGTCAGGCATCCGGTGACGCCTTCGGGGAACGGCGCCCGGATCATGGGTGTTGGGCTGAGCGAAAAACCCGAAGATACTGCCGCCATCTTGATCCCTTCCGTGGGTTGTCCCATGGGCTGTAATTTCTGTTCCACTTCCGCCATGTTCGGGGGGAAGGGCAAGTTTATCAATTTTTACGAAACCGGCGACGAACTGTTCAGTGTGATGCAGGGGATTGAAACAAAACTCAAAACCCAATCCTTTTTTGTCCTGGATGAGAATTTCCTCATGCATCGCAAAAGAGCGCTTCGATTGCTCGAACTGATGGAAAAGAACCGGAAAAGCTGGTCCTTATATGTCTTCAGTTCCGCCCGGGTGTTAAAAAGCTATACCGTCGAGCAACTGGTGGGATTGGGGATTTCCTGGGTTTGGACCGGGCTGGAAGGCGAGGACAGCCGATATCAGAAACTTAAAAAGGTGGACACCCGGTCCTTTGTTCGCCATTTACAATCCCACGGCATCTGTGTTTTGGGTTCATCCATTATCGGCATGGAAAACCACACCCCCGAAAACATCGATCAAGTCATAGACCATGCGATCAGCCATGATGCGGATTTCCACCAATTCATGCTTTACACCCCGATCCCCGGTACGCCACTGCACGCGCAGCACAAGGCGGACGGAACCCTGCTCCCCGAATCGGAGTTTCCGGCGGCGGATACCCACGGACAATACCGCTTCAATTACAGACATCAACACATCCGCAACGGCCTGGAAGGAGAATACCTTCTCAATGCCTTTCGCCGGGATTTCGAGGTCAACGGCCCCAGTCTCGGCCGATTGATTCGGACCACACTACAGGGTTGGCAAAAACATAAAAATCATCCGGATAAGCGAATTCGAAACCGTTTTTTGTTGAAGGCAAAAACACTTCGAACCACCTACGCAGGCGCGGTGTGGGCAATGAAAAAATGGTCTGAGAATAACAAAACCATTCAGGCAAAAATGGATACGCTTCTCAACGGGCTTTACCGGGAGTTTGGCTGGAAGACAAGGCTGTTTGCCCCACTGGCCGGAAGGTACCTTTACCACAGCCTGAAAAAGGAAGAAAATCGGCTTCAAAACGGATGGAACTATGAACCTCACGCCTTCTATGAAAAAAATACAGCGGCTCTGGCATTGGCGCATCAACGAAAAGGCGAAAGGACCGTAAAATCCACGGTTCCGTGGGTGACCGGAGATCTTTCTCCTGTTTTTGGTCGGCTTCAGGCCGGCGCATGAGTATCAAAGTGACATCTGATTTTCTGAAGGGATAGCTCAGCGCTAATAGGCCATCAACGGCAAGGAACAGGGTTTCAACAACTCCGCTCTCTCGGCACAATCCAACAGAACCTTTACAGCCTTTCGCCCTTCATCACCCAGGTCCCTGCTGAACCGGTTCACGTAAAGGTCGATATGCTGCTGAATCACCGAAGGTGCCATTTCCTGGGCGTGGGATCTGACGTAATCCTTGACCAGGGATGATCCGCCCTCCGCCAGCAAAAGGGATTGACGGATCCGTTCGTCCACCATCCGTGCCGTGCGTTCCCCCAGATCCCTGCGGATGGCAATGCCGCCCAGGGGGATGGGAAGTCCGGTTTCTTCCTCCCACCACCGGCCCAGATCAAGGATGGACCGAAGGCCATAAGCATCCAGCGTAAACCGCCCTTCATGAATAACGAGCCCGAAATCCGCCTCGCCATCCCTCACCGCCGGCATGACTTCGGAAAATACCATTTGCCGGAATCGCGGTTCGTATCCCAGATAAAGGGTCAGGAGCAGCCGGGCCGTTGTCAAATTGCCGGGTGCTGCGATGATGCCGTCTTTAAGATCTTTCAGGTCGGCCCCAGGCCGGGAGGTCAGGATCGGGCCGCAACCCCGTCCCAGGGCACCCCCGGAATGGAGCAACGCATACGCTTTTCGGACTTTAAAAAAGGCGAAGAACGAGAGCTTGGTAATGTTCAGTTTTTCTTCCATGGCCCATTCGTTAAGGGTCTCAACGTCCGCAAGCACCGGATCAAAGCCCGGGAATGCATCTTTTTCCCGGGCGGAAAGCCCCCCGAAGATGTAAGTGTCATTGGGGCATGTCGAGTAACCGATCCTCATCTTTTTCAATGATTTTTCCTTAAATATTCAAGTAACACTTTCTGCGGTGGGACGATGGCTTTTTCAAAATCCCAGTGAGATTTGTCACGATCGCCCGCCCGATTACTGATGCCTCTGATTTCAGCCGTTCTGAACCCGAACCTTTGCCCCGCCAGGGCAACGGCGTACCCCTCCATGTTTTCAGCCAGAGCTCGGAATTTTGTTGCTCTGTTACAAGCATGACCGTCATTTGCCGAAGCCCCGGCAACCGTAAGGGATCTGCCATAAGAGGCCTTTCCGATCTCCATGGCGTGATCAAGCAAAACGGAAGAAAACGGCTGATCCAGGTGAATTTCCTGCGTAACGCCCGGCAGGTTCATGCCGTGAGTGTCACCCATACCGGGACCGGAGACCATACCCAGTTCCGCCAGGATCTCTGTTTCCGCCACCACCATGTCCCCCACCCTCAGGCCGGAATCGGGCAATAAACCGGCGGATCCCACCATCACCATGAAATCCGGTTGCGTCATGCCGCAGAAAGCACCCAGGGTCGTACAGGCTGAAGCAACCCCGACGCCTGCAACACCAAAGGTCACGGTATGCCTTCCCATGGCACCCACAAACCACGGACAGCCCCCCACGCCGCCCTTTAACCGGGCACGCGCAGCTTTTAGCAACAGGGACAATTCTTCCAACATTGATGCAACAATCCACAGGTTCATTTTTTCACCTGATCTTCCGATCCCCGGGAAAGGGCCATGCCGCTTTTCATCATTTTCATGATTCCTTCAATCTCTCGATTGATTTCCATATGGGACAACCGGTTTTCGCTGCCAAGCTGCCCCCGAAACTGTGCGTGATGCGCATGAACAAAACGGTCCACCACAGCCTCCACCATAAACGCTGCAAGTTCGGGATCCAGATCGGACCTCAATTCACCTCTTTCAATGCCATTTTGAATCAGGGATTTGATAAACGACAGGGATTCCCGGTGGACTTCTTCCACGATCTCCCGTTTGCATGGCGAATCCCCGGTAAACACAATGCGATAATAGATGGCAGCCAAACCCGAATGGACATGGATGAAATCAAGGCCGGCGAGCATCACCTTCTCAAGACGTATGAAAAAATCCTCCGCTTCACTTTCATCCCGGACCTGCCTGAGATAGTCTTTTACGCGGCCCAGGGCCATTTTGTACACAAAGCCGAACAAGCCCGCTTTACTCCTGAAATATTTGAAAAGCGCACCCTTTGAGATACCGGCCGTCTTAACCACCACATTCATGCCGGCATTGTTGTAGTTCTTATCCGCAAACTCGTTGACGGCAGCGCTCAAAACTCTTTCCCGCTTCTCTTCATCCAGTTTCAGGAACATCTTTGTGGCAGTGGTTTGAATACCCATTGAAGACACTTTCCATAAAGGGAAAATCCATCTTTGTCATTTGCATATCGTTAACACAATGCCACCATTTCATCAAGAATTCACCATACGAATTAAATGGACCGAGGATGGTAAGAAAGGTATTTTCCGGGGGTGAGGAATCAATCATGTACTTGATCAAGAGACTGATTTATGTTAGAAAAAGAATGATTTCAAATCTCTTTAAGACCCTGAGCCGGATTTGACGGGAGATCGTAAAATGGCAAATAAAAACCAACAGGGATGGTACAAAAAATTTTATGAAGGAACATTTCCGGTCAAAGGCTGGAAATCCCGGATGGATGGGGTTCTAAAAGGCCTTTCACCCGAGGACAGAGGGGAAATGGGCGAACTGCTGGAAACCCTCGGGGAAAAAATCGGAATGGAGTGGGCCAAGCCAAATAATGTCCGAAAGATTGACACGGCCCAACTTCAACGGTGGGGAAAAGAGCTTCAAAACGCCAGTCAAAAAGGCGCTGAGGCACTGTCCGATCAGATTCGACAACTAAATGGAGAGGTGAACAAAAAGTTCGCCTGATGGGAACCTGCGTCGCTCTTTCGAAGATCTCATTTGGGCAGACACACAGGTCTGCCCCTACCCCTTGAAAAAGGTTGCTGACAAGATGACGCTATGCGTTATATTTTAGGCCAACACACCGGTACCGGTTTACGGTACCCTCAATGGTAATCATAGCCCATTTCCCCGCACATGAGCCTGAAGTTACCCGTCAAAAACTTTAAACAGCCCCTTCGATATAAGATAAAACACGTTTGAAGGTCGGACCGTGATACAGCGCGGCCACGTGGCACATGGGCACGGTTTGCTCCTGTTTCCATCCCGCAGGCGGTATCAAGGATTCCGTGGGAAGCACCATATTGTCAACCGGAG
>JAGHDR010000301.1 GCA_021159825.1 Deltaproteobacteria bacterium
ACTGCCATCAGGATACTGCACGGCAATAAACGTTTTTCCGAAGATCTGGATTTTGATAATTTCGGATTGACCGAAAAAGAGTTCGAATATCTTGCCGCTGAGATAGGCGGAAAACTTAAAATTGAAGGTTATAATGTAGAGATAAAGAATGTTTTCAGGAATGCTTATCATTGCAAGGTGCGGATTCCAGGTCTTTTGTTTGACAGCGGTCTTTCCGACCACAAGGAAGAGAAAATTCTAATTCAGATTGATACCGAATCACAAGGTTTTGATTATCTACCGGAGAGCTTGATTCTGAACAAGTTTGATGCCTTTTGCAGGATAAGTGTAACACCGGCGAATATCCTGTTATCCCAGAAGATATTTGCAATATGTAACCGCAAACGGAAGATGGGTCGGGATTTTTATGATGCCTTGTTATTGTTCGGCAAGGTAACGCCTGACTTTGACTTCTTACGGTTAAAAATGGGGATACAGGATATGGTCGGAGTGAAAAAGCATTTACTTTCGCTTTGCAAAGAGCTTAATTTTAAGGCCCTGGCCAGGGATGTAGAACCTTTCCTGTTTTCGGCAATTGAGGCAGAGAAGGTATTGGGCTTTCCTGATTATATAAAACAGCTAAACGCTCATGACAGGGGGTTTGTCGCCCCCGTAGATGAAAACAGACCGGGAACACACCCATAATCCATCAGAAAAGACAAAAAGAATTTGCCATAAAGTATAAGAGAAAATTCGGAAAATGGGTCAGGGAACCATTCAAATTAGAGACCGCATAATAGGTGATGATCAGCCCACCTACATCATTGCTGAAATTGGGATCAATCACAACGGCAGTCTCGAAATAGCCAAAAAATTGATTGACTCAGCCGCCTCATCTGATTGCGATGCCGTCAAGTTCCAGAAACGGACGCCTCACCTATGCGTGCCGGCACAGCAACAGCATGTCATGAGACAGACCCCCTGGGGAACCATGACATACCTGGAATACCGCGATCGGGTGGAGTTTAACGAGGCTGAATACCGGGAGATTGATCGATATTGCAAAGAGAAGGGCATCATGTGGTTCGCATCATGCTGGGATGAACCCTCCGTTGATTTCCTGGAACAGTTTTCCCCGGTTTGCCATAAGGTATGCTCCGCAGCCCTTACCAATGACAATCTCCTCCGGCGTTTAAATGTTACGGGACGTCCGGTCATCCTTTCCACCGGCATGTCCACGATGAAAGAGATCCGGCATGCGGTTTCCCTGCTGGACCAGGGCCGCCTTCTCATGGCGCACTGCACCAGCAGCTATGCATGCCGACCGGAAGACCTCAACTTGAACATGGTCAGGACTCTGAGACGGGAGTTCAGGTGTCCCATCGGCTATTCAGGTCATGAATTGGGCCTGATCACCACCTGTGCCGCGGTCGCCATTGGCGCATCTTTTGTGGAACGGCATATCACCCTTGACCGGGGCATGTGGGGGAATGACCAATCCGCCTCCATTGAGCCATGGGACTTGAAAAGGCTGGTAAAGGATATTCGTGAGATCGAAAAGGCGCTCGGAGATGGGACCAAGCAAGTCTATGAGAGTGAAGAGAATGCCTTAAAAAGACTGAGACCATGTTCCTGACTTCAGCTTTTATAAAATGGGTTTCCACTTTCGTTGGAAATGGTAATCGCGCGAATCAGATCTAGTTTGTCGCGGATGATTAAGGCCTCATTCTGCGGCAGATGAAACAGCGCTTCGACTTTTTTCCCCTTATCCGCGCTGTAGGCGGTCAGCACCCCGTCGAGGTGCATTGTTTGTGGTAGTTCTTGCCGAAAGCCGATCGTTTCCTCTAAAACAGAGTGGATTTGATTATTTTTGATATATTTCAGCCAGTATGGATTGGTTCTCGGTGGCGAGACTGAACATAAGGCTTTTCGTCCGCCTCGTTCATAGTGTTCAATAAATTTTCGGATGAACGCCGTGCTCAGAAGTGGCGCACGTCCGTTAATTAGCACTATGTCCTTAATATCGGGTCCCAATGTGTGGCGTATTTCATATTCTGCCTCAGGATTAATCTGCCCCTTTTCTGTAAATGGGAGTTTGCTGCACAGTTTTAAGCCGGTATCTTTGGCTATAGCCTCGCTGGCCGGATTTTTCCCTGCAAGGATTACTGAGCCAAAACATCGGATTTCCATCACGGCCTTAAGGACGTAATAAAGCACAGGCCTCGAAAAGAAAAAATATTCTTTGTCACATGCTTCTATCCAAATTACGGCTCCCAAGCTTGAAGTGCCCTCTGATTTGTCCAAGAGCGATGCGTTTAGGAACCCGGCGATATCCGACGGCGTTGATGTGTGCACCAACCTCGAACGGTTCAACCAGTTTTCACACAGTTTGAGGTCTAAAGGCGTGTCAATGTCAAGGCCATATTCCGGGCGCAGTACGTGAGGTAGAGAATGAGGAATGTGGCCAAAAAGTGGCTGGTAGACTGCTTTTGGTAAATAGTAAGTGGGATGGCGAGACCAAAGCGCAAATGCGCCGCACTGGCCATAGAGACGACCGGCGTCTTCCGGGATATCAATGCGCTCCCCCTGTTGGTCGAAGAATTCTTTGCCCTGTTCGGTGTGCTTTGCAACCGTCGCAAGATTTTTAGCATCAGACTCAAATAAATGCTCCAATGCATTATCCATCTCTTGGGCTGGACAGAGCGGGTGGGTTGCGGAAACCATAAAGAAAAAATCGTGGAAATACCTTTCTCGTACCTCCAGCCAGTAAAGTTCAAAACGATGTACATCTTGTAATATGGCCCTATCGGTAGCGAGCTCAAGCGGTCGCAGGTAAGGTGTTTCAGCGCCGGTCTGCCGGGCTGATTCAGCGATCTCTTTATCATCAGTGTCCACGATAATACGGTTTATGTAACGGCTCCGGCGGCATTTTTCAACGGCATGTTCCAGTAGGGTTCGACCGGCAAGTGATGCAAGGGCCTTGCGCGGAATTCCGCGCGACTGGCCGCGTACCGGGATAACGGCAACGACATGCCACTTTTCGGGTGGCTTGTTGATGTCGCAGTTGACGGGGTCGGCAAAATGTGAATGGACATTCCATACATGGACATATTGCATTTCAGTCAAGACTGCTGAGGGCAGGCCATGCTTTGTCAACATCTCTTCTGCCCCCTCAATATTGCCTTGGCTGTATTTGGAATAAGCAAGAATGAGTTCTTCCGGTCGCATTTTTTGCTTCCAATGGAAAAATATGTCATGCAGACTTTTGTTTTGACTTATCATTAAAACCTTTGGCATTTGCGCATTTCTTTGAATGATATTTTTGCTGCCAATCGGAAGCTGGCAGCGGCTCGTATATGATTCTCTTCTGCAAGAAACTTCTCGCCTCGTGCGTTCAGGAACATACAACCGATTTTTTTCTGAACCTCATGTAACACTTCGGCTGTATCCGGATTTTGATTAAGGGGTAGTTTTTTCCTAACGATCCGATAATGATTGGCGAGATAGCGAGGTCTATCGGTTTTGTGCAGGTTGGTCATGTGCCCCTGTCCGCTTGTGCCACGATGATGACGTTTAGAATATTCTGCCGTGGTTTGAGCAATATGATAAGGATCCGTTATGGCGGCAAGTCGGCGGAAAAAATCAAAGTCCACAAGCACTTGTAGCTTAGGGTCAAACCCCCCGATTTCTTCAAACGCGTGTCGATCATGCGCCGCAACAATGCCGGGGATGCTGTTAGATTCCAAAAGCTGGGGCAGAAACACCTGGCGACAATAGACCAACTCTTTAAAAGTGTTGGGCGTGTCGGAATAGTTTTGGCCAATCTGATTGGTCACAAGCAATGCATCAGTGTAAGCAAAGCGTACATCAGGCACATTTCGCAAAAAGAACATCAGGGCTTCCAAGTGTTTTGGGTACCATATGTCGTCATCGTCAAGATAGGCAATGTATTCTCCACGCGAATGGGCAAAGCCGGTATTAAGGGCATGCCCTTTGGAAACGTGTGGCGCGTTTATGTATCGTATGCGGTTATCTCCTATGCTTTCGATACTTTCTTCTGCACTCTCGCCGCCGTCATTGACTACGATTAGTTCCAGGTTACGGTAGGTCTGGCTTAGTACGGATCGTACAGCAATGGGCAATAGATGTCTTCGGTTGTAGGTGCTCATGAGTACCGACACTAAAGGCCCGTCCGTTACGGTCCCTTTTGCCGCGCTGCAAGCTTTCTTTAGGTTTGGAAGCGAAAAACCGTTTTGTTTAGCAATCTCCAATAATTCCCCTGCCCGCACATCAAAAGAAAAGCGATCGCAAACAATCTGGCGAAATTTATCTGAAATGTCTTGCCTTTCTTTGGCGTTGCGGAATTCAAGCTCACTCAGGACCGGTTTAAGGGGTTTGGTATCGCTAAAGACAGGGACGTATCCAAGCTCTTCTTCAAGGCCGGACAAAGAGTCCGTCATCAGTTGCGCCCCGCATGCGAGCACATCAAAGGTGCGGTTATTTACAAAACCGTTGCACAGCATGTCAGGGTGGTGGTCATTGAGCACGATTTTCGCTTTTCTATATGTATCCGGCAGCTTCTGCCACGGGATAAATTCGCCTTGCCACACATCATCAGGCAGAATTCCCTTCCAGCCTTTACCCCATACCGCCAGCCGACGTCCCAACTTCAAGGCCTCGGCCACAACGCGGCGCATTTTCAACCGCCCGGTGCCGATATTGTTCCCAACAAATACCAGATCCAGATCTTTCTCTTTTTCCGGATCTGGATAAAAATGTTCCACATCAGAGGCCTGTAAAAAAACATGTACGGGTGTGTGGGTCATGGCTTTCACTTTTGGCAAAAATTTCTTTGAGGCTACCAACACCAAATCATAAGACGCCAGCTCTTGGGACGTGATCCTTGATGGATGACTGACAAGCCAAAGGATGTTAAAATTATACGATTTGGGATAATATCGCGATAATCCTGCAATGTGTACCACCACGTCAATATCCGTGTCGCGGTTGCCCCATTCATTCATATAGTCGATGCGACAACGGTGTCCGCGCTTGCATAGCGCTTTTGCCAGGCCTTGGGCGAAGAAAAGGTCACCCCAGTCGTAACGTTTCAGGTCTGGTGCACAGATTTTAAGGGCAAAGGCCAGGGGCTGAGTCGCTTCCTGTCGTTCTGATTCTGGGAATTGATAGTTAAAGTCATCCTGGCATAGCGTGCGGCCCCATTTGAGAAAGGTACGTTTTGTGTTTGCCTGGCAATAATCGAGCCTACCTTCACTGCTTTCCTCAAAATGAGTCACAACGCAGTCGGGACGATAGACGACATGCCATCCTGCCGCATCATAGCGCAGGCAGAGATCGACATCTTCGTGACCATTTATAAAGGCCTCGTCAAAGCCCCCCAGGTGGAGAAACTGTTCCCGACGTACGGCCATGCATGCCCCTGTAACAATTCGGAATCTGCGCCGTTCGCTAACCAGGGAATGGTCTTTTTCGATCCCTCTGTGAACATGGTAAGGAATACGGTTGCCGCCGATTGCCACGCCCGCATGTTGTATTGTGCCGTCCGCGTTTAGCAACCTCGCACCGACGATGCCTGTTTCGGGCTGGAAAGACAACTCATCCAGGAGGGCGTTACTCCAGGCGTCATGAACAACGGTATCGTTATTTAGGAAAACAAGAAAGGCCCCACCTGCCTGTCTCGCCCCCTGATTACATGCCCTGGCAAAGCCCAGGTTTTCAGCATTAGAGATGACCTGGAAAACCGCATGGGGGTGGTTATCAGCAAAGGCTTTGAGATATTCGCCTGTGCCATCCGAAGATCCGTTGTCAATGAGCACGATCTCAAATTGCGGTTTATTTGGGGTATGAAAAAGGATGCTTTGAAGACATTTCTCTGTATAGGAAAGATTGTTGTAAAGGGGAATGACGATGCTGAATACCATATGAAATCCTTATTTATATTCAAAAGCCTCAAGCGCGGCCCAAGGGTCAGTTTTTGACAAACGGTATGTACAATTCTTTCACTTCGCCTGATCGCGAGGAAGCCCTCACGACCAGTTCATATCTTCCAGGCTCAAAGCCTGACAAATTGAGACAGCCACTAAAACCGCTTAAATCCGCATAAGGATAGGTGGGGTGAAGTCTTTGAACATCCTTTCGTATGAATCCGTAGTCCAGGTAAACGAGTTTTCCGCCACCAGGCAGCAACACCTGGACATGCGCGATGCCCGAAGGAGAAAGGGCCCAGCCGGAAACGGCGAGTTTTCTAAAAACAGGGACCGGCGGTTTTTTTTCGGGGTAATCAACAAAAAGGATCAGTGGTTCAGCGGTTTTTGGTGATTTATCCAAGCTATTTAAAAGGGGATGCGATTGATTTGTTTCAAGATTATATTG
>JAGHDR010000034.1 GCA_021159825.1 Deltaproteobacteria bacterium
GATTTTTTGCCTCGTGTCCCGTACTATTTTTGGGGATCTAAAAATAAGCCGAATATTTACTGAAGGTGTTGTCGCATATCGTGTGGGCGGAAAGATCACGGAAGAGGAGATGACATCCGTTCTTTCCATATTTAAGGCAAAAATCAATAAAGGCGAAAAACTAAACGTTTATCAAGAAATTGAAAGTATCGGTGGGGCTGATTTTGATGCAATAATTGAGAAACTCAAGTTTTTATTTGATGTTGGACTTTCACATTTCAGCAAGATAGCCGTAGTAACCCATAAAAAATGGATCCATCATCTTGCGGATCTTGAGGGCAAGCTATTTAAAAATCTAGACATGAGAGGATTTTCCATTGAGGAAAAAGATAAAGCAATCGAATTCATGAAAGCTGCATAACAAACCTTCTTCCGATCAAGCGACAAAAAAACCCATAGATCGAAACCGCAAAAGAAAGGAGTATATCATGTTAACTGTTCAATTTGATGAGGGAAAAGGCATTGTAATTCTTGAACCCGACGGCGCATTAACCGAAGAAGACTTCAAATCCGCCGCCAAGAAAATTGACCCCTATTTAGAACGCTCAGGGAAGCTCAACGGAATTTTGATTCAGGCGGCGTCTTTTTTTGCATGATGACACCTCCATTGATACCGGTTCAATATTTGCCCTCTAAACCCACGAAATGAACAGATGCTTCATGGAATTCAGTATGGGCAAAAGGTGAAGCAGGGTCAAGATTTACGATTCAAGTCATGAAATGAATTGAGAAATCCATTTGATTCGGTTAGGCTTGAGTTTTATGAATTAGAAGATATGTTCCTTTTGATAAGAGATATGGATGTGTTTGCACAGTTGGTTGAATCTTATCTGTCAACCCGGGCAGCCCCCTTTACGGATGCTTTGGCTTTTGATGCCATTGGGAGAATCTATGAATCATTTGCGTTGGCTTACAGGGATGGCCGGGATATTGCGGCCCGGTCCGAAATAGCCTATGCCGCAACCATCTCCGGCATAACCTTGGCAAACGCGGGATTGGGGCTTGTACATGGTTTTACCCAGCCCTTGGGCAGTTTTTTCGGGATTCCCCACGGGGTGGTTTGCGGCACCCTTATGGCGGCAGTCAACAGCGTAACGGCAAAAAAGCTTAGGCGTGATGGCTTGTCAAACGCTACAGCATTTAAGAAATATGTTAAAATCGGGAAATTATTTGCCGGCGCCCATAGAGTCTGAAAATCCTGTCACAAAAAACAAGAAATCAAGGAGTGAAACATTATGGGCGACACCGCGCAACTGATCGTCGATGGAAAAACATATGAAATTCCACTGGTTACCGGCAGTGAAGGCGAAAAGGCGATTGACATCACAAATTTACGCGCCGAAACCGGGCTGATTACGCTTGATCCGGGCTGTGGCAATACCGGCCTTTGTCAAAGCAACATCACCTTCATGGATGGCGAAAAAGGCATCCTGCGCTACCGGGGAATTCCCGTGGAACAATTGGCGGAATATTCCACTTTCAGGGAAACGGCCTATCTGCTGATCAATGGGGAGTTGCCCACCCAAGAGGCCCTACAGCGCTTTTCCGTGCGGTTGAACGATCACAGCCTGGTTCACGAGGACATGCGCGCGTTTTTTGAAAATTATCCGAGAGGGGCCCACCCCATGGGCATGCTCTCCTCCATGATCAACGCCCTGAGGGCGTTTTACCCCAGCCTCCGGGAACGAAGCGAGGAAGAAGAGATCAATATCACGTTTGCCAGGCTCCTGTCCAAGGTCAGAACCCTGGCGGCCATGAGTTACAAAATTTCCCTGGGCCATAAGGTGGTATACCCGCGGCACGACCTATCCTACTGCGCCAATTTTCTGAACATGATGTTTGATTCACCGGTCAAGCCCTATGTGGTTGATGATGACCTGGTGGACGCTCTGAATGTCTTCTGGATCCTGCACGCGGACCATGAACAGAACTGTTCCACCTCTTCGGTCCGGGCAGTGGGAAGTGCCCGTGTCAATCTGTATGCCGCCATTTCCGCCGGCATATCGGCATTATGGGGCCCCCTGCACGGAGGGGCCAATCAGGCGGTGATTGAGATGCTTCAGCAGATATACGACAACGGCGGGGATACAGCACCTTTCATTGCCCGGGCCAAGGACCGAAAGGATCCCTTTCGGTTGATGGGATTCGGCCACCGGGTTTATAAGACCTTTGATCCCAGGGCTCGCATCATGGAAAAGGTGTGTAACAAGGTTCTCAAAAAGCTGCACCGGGAAGACCCCCTCCTGCCCATTGCCAAGCAGTTGGAGGAAGTGGCGCTGAAAGACAGTTATTTCATTGACCACAACCTTTACCCCAATGTGGATTTTTACGCCGGCATTGTTCTGCGGGCCATCGGCATTCCCCTCAACATGTTCCCGGTCATGTTCGCCATCGGACGTCTGCCCGGCTGGATTGCCCAGTGGAAAGAGAGCGCGGACGATCCCAAATGGAAAATCTACCGCCCGAGGCAGATCTACACCGGGTCTCACAAAAGGAATTACGTCCCCATGAAAGAGAGAGGGTGATCATTAACCGATATTCTCCACAATGGCCGCACCGAATTCTGAGCATCTGACCTCTTTCGTCCCCGCCATCTGACGGGCCAGATCATAGGTAACGGTTCCCTGGTGAATGGTCTTTTTAAGAGCTGTGACCACTGTTTCCGCCGCCTCGTCCCAATGAATAAACCGGAGCATTTCAACCCCGGACAGAATCAAGGAACCGGGGTTGACCTTGTCTTGATCCGCATACTTGGGGGCTGTGCCGTGGGTGGCCTCGAACAGGGCGCAACAATTCCCGATATTGGCCCCGGGAGCCATGCCCAAGCCTCCCACCTGGGCCGCAGCCGCGTCTGATAGATAATCGCCGTTCAAATTGGGGGTAGCAATTACGTCATACTCTTCCGGGCGCAGGAGAAGTTGTTGAAACATGGCGTCAGCGATGCGGTCCTTGATCACAATCCGATCCTCAGGCTGCCTGCCCTGGAATTTCTCATAAAGATCCGTTTCCGTCAGCGTAACATCCCCATAAGTCTCACGAGCAACATCATACCCCCAGTCCCTGAAAGCGCCTTCCGTATATTTCATGATGTTTCCCTTGTGGACCAAGGTCACGCTCTTTCTGTGATGGTCCAGCGCATATTGAATGGCCATGGAAACCAGGCGATCGGTATTTGCTTTGCTCATGGGTTTGATGCCCACGGCACTCTCCAGGGAAACCGTCGTTCCACCCGCGGCCTCGGACTTGGCATTAACCAAAGTTAACAACTCACGGGCCTCGGGAGATCCGGCAGGCCACTCCAACCCCGCGTAGACGTCTTCTACGCGGGGTTGGAG
>JAGHDR010000236.1 GCA_021159825.1 Deltaproteobacteria bacterium
CGTCTTGATATATTTCGCATTCTACCTCCTTGATTTCGCATACAAACGATTTTTGTTATAAATTTACAGGTCAAAGAGATTGATTGTCAATGGGAATCCGCATTGCACGCCATACCCTCTCCACCGGCAGATTGTTCAAGCCTTGAATCAAAGGTCAACAGGACCAACTCAGGCAGTTCGTTTTGCAGACTTTTGGCTGTGGCAAGATGCCACAGATCTGCACCGCGCAAAGGCCATTTCCGGCTTAAACTTCTGGTTACTTCCCGGTCAGGAAAAGCCGACATCCGTCTCCACGGTCCCTGGCGAAGTGCCTCATAACCGGTCGCTTCAAGCAGTTCGGAAATAATTCGCTCCCTTTTCATTCGGGCGATAACAGCGCACACTTCGGACCAGGAAAGGGTGGACATGAAATGAATACCTTCCGCCTCAGCCCATTTGAGAGCGGTCGAACTGTGCGAATCTTTGAAAAGAACCGATAAAATGGCTGATGCATCCCAATAAATCACCGAAAAATTAGACCCCATCTTCACGATCCTCTCTCAGAAACTTCTGCGCCATATCCTCTGGTACGGGGATCGGAGTGTAAAGTTTTATGCTGTCCTTTCCGATTCGCGGCGCTATGATCCCTTTGTTTTCAAGATTTTTCACACGTTCGGACAACGGCAATTCCACCTGCAAAAAAGGTACAATTTTTCCTACAGGTTTCCCACGATCCGTCAGTATCACTTCGCCGCCGTTCTTCACAATTTGAATGAATCGGCTGAGGTGAATCTTTGCATCCCGAATGCCCACGCTGATATTTTCCATGTCGCAACTCCCGATTTGAACTTTATAATCACATATCAATGGAATCACTGTAATTACATTGTGTCATAATGTCAAACAAACAAGTCACAGCTGAAACTCGCTCTCGCAAATCCGCCGCATTTTTCTCCATCGTTGACACTTATGTTCTAAATCTGATAGGGTGCGGCCTTTCTCATATGAGCCTGGAAATCGGAGCAAAGGTTTATTGTGCATCACGGGAAATTTCGGCATCCCGAGAGGGATCAACAACAACAAAAACATCGTAATATTCAGAAAAGATAGAAAGGAAACCAATGGGTCTCATAAGCGGCTCGGGAAGTTTTACCCGGTACCGGGTAAAGGGTGAACCCGCAGAGGATTTTCTGGAAGGTCTGTCTGAGAGGATCACTCGGCATACCTTTCGAAACCTGACTGAAGATTCCACTCAGGAACGCTCGGCAGGTTGGGTCAATGTCATGGACATGTTTGACAACCGTTTTGCGGAATTTCAGTTTCTCAAAGAACCCTACATTGCCATGTCCCTGAGAGTGGATGAAAGAAAGACCCCCGCAACAGCCATTAAACAGTACTGCCTGGAAGCTGAAGAAAAAATAAAAAGTGCTGAAAATATTGATTTTTTGCCGAAAAGGCGGCGGGCGGACATCAAGGAAGCCGTTAAACTGAGGCTTCTGAAACGGACCATTCCCGGTTCAAAAGTTTACGACATGGTCTGGAATTATCCCACCGGCGATGTTATTTTCGGCGGTACCAACACCAAACTCTGCGACGAATTCCAGGAGATCTTTCTCAAAACCTTTAATTTTCATCTTCTGGCCATGTGCCCCTATACCCTGGGCAGTGGATTTCTTGAAAAAAAGGGTGATTCCCCTAATCTCATTGACGGTCTCGTCCCTTCAAATATCTGGGAGGTGCCTTAACCATGCAGTTGCTTGAAAAAGTAAGAAAGACGGAATTCCTTGGAAGGGAATTTCTGGCCTGGCTGTGGTTCAGAACGGAAACGGAAAGAGGCCACTTCAAGCTGGGCGACAAAGCCATCGAAATCTGGTTCGATGGTAAAATCACCCTCCAAGGCGAAAATGAAAGAGGCCTTGAAACCATTACATGCAGCGGTGAAAGCCGGAACATGAAAGAAGCCCGTTTCGCTTTAGCAGAAAACAAAGAGGTGGTTCAAGCCACCCTGGTATTCAGCATGGACGACAACCAGTGGACGTTCGTTCTGGACTCCCTCTGGTTAAATTTCAAGACCTTCAAAACGCCCAAAGTCATACAGGATAAAAAAGACGACCCGGACGGCCTCTTTTACGAAAAAATGTTCCTCATCGAAGCGGCGGTATCGGCCGTGGATAACATTTATGCCGAATTCATCAAACTCCGAATCTCCCCGGAATGGCCCGGTGAAGAACTTCCGGCCTTGTCCCGATGGGTTCAGGAAGGGAAATCATAGCGTTCGGATGGTGACTGTCTGTTGACGTCGTGGAGCACATGATGCGACGAACCAAAAAACCTCTAAAAAAAAGACCCAGGAGTGAATTGATACCCGTCAGGGACGTCATCGCCTCCCTTATGACCGACGGCACCCTCCCTTACAGACCTGATGACGTTGAAATCTGGCGGGTGTGGAAAGAGGTGGTCGGTCAAACCTATGCTGAAAATGCCCAACCTTCAAAGATTCGGAAGAAACAGTTGACGGTGACGGTTGCAGATTCCATCTGGCTCCAGGAGTTGACCTTTTACAAAGAAACCATCCTTGAAAAACTCAACCTAAAACTCGGTAGAAAAGCGGTTGACGGTATAAATATCAGGGTTGGCCCCCGATAGCAAAATCTCCCTGGCCCAGAAGTGGTGGAAGAATCTCCAATCCGGGCCTACCACCCAGCGTTGCCTCGATCAAGGCAAGCTTGGCATTCGATTCAAGATCCGGGTAGTGGACCCTGACCCGTTTGGGTTCCAGGTTGAACCGTCGCATACGGACAAACACCTCAACCAGGCGCGCCGCCGGATAAACCAGTGCAAATCGTCCTTTTTTGGTGAGCAGCGCTGCGGCTGAACGCAGGAGATCATCCAGAGAAGCGAGGATTTCATGCCTGGCAATGGCCTTTTGAGGATCGGGGTTGATACGTCCGCTCTTGATTTTGCGGTAAGGCGGGTTACAAACCACAAGGTTGGCGAATCCGGAAACGAAGGGCGGATGACGAAAGTCGCCCCTGACCACATCCATCCTTTCCTGAAACCCGTTGAGCCGCGCATTTCGGGCCGCCTGGCTGATCAACCCTTCCTGAACCTCCAGCCCAAAAACATGCCCCACCGGTTTTGTGAGCAGCAGGATCAAGGGAATTACCCCACAACCCGTGCCCAGGTCAATCACCACATCGCCGGAGCGTATGGTTGCGAACTGGGAAAGCAGGACGGCATCAATGGAGAACCTGTAGCCGTCCCTGGGCTGAATGAGTTTCAACCGACCGTCCAGGAAAAGGTCCAGCCCCTCGTCAGGACCCAGGATGACCTCAGGGGACCGATATGACTTCTTTGGGGTCAATTTTGTTGAATACCATGCCTGTCAGTACTTTGGGATAAAAATAGGTGGATTTCCTCGGCATCACAAGACCGTTTTCCGCCACCTCGGTCACATGCTCGATTTTGGTGGCATTCAACATGAACATCATCTGATATTCTCCCGATGCCACACTCGAAAGGGCCTGTGGTGTATTGCTCTGATAATGAAAGATCTCATCATCATCCAGCCCTTCTTGGGTAAACCCCAAACATTTCTGAAAAACCAACCGGGACAAAACAACCACGTCAAGCTTTTTGAGGGAAGCATGAAGGTCCTCTCCCATTTCGTCATGTGCATCCTGTTTCAGTGAAAGAAGGCACCACCGGTCGGCGCCATGGTGAAAAAAAGCAAATGACGTTCTGTTCAATCCGGCCTCCTGCAAAGCATCCTTGTAGGTTTCATATTGATCGACCATGCCACCCGATGAGCTGGGAAACGATTGGATATCAAAATATTTTGCCGCCTTCTCAAAAAAAGATGCCTCCTGAAAACCGGGCACCCGTTTGACCATCCTGTGGGAAGGCAGGATGGTGAGGCCTTCGTCCCGCATATTAGACAGATACATCATGAC
>JAGHDR010000376.1 GCA_021159825.1 Deltaproteobacteria bacterium
CCTTCTTCAGAGCATCCATAAACCGTTGCTTGTCTTCCGGTTGGTATGCGTTGTAGCTGTTGTGCAGGCAGTCTTCCAGCGAAAAATCGGGATTGAGCCGGCGTATCTCCGCGATTTCCGCCCGTGCTTCCTTTGTCTTGCCCGCCAGGCTGAAGGCGGCCGCAAGCCAGAGGTGCCCCAGCATACGGTCAGGCGAAAGCCTGACGGCCTCCTTTAATTCAAGGCTCATAATGGATTCCAAGTTGTTAGCTTAAAAGTAGGCCAAGCAAAGATTCCAACAAAAACTTCCCCCGCTTTTTCATATTATGGACAAACTCAAAGAATCCTAAATATATCCTTTTAAGAGAATATTATTTCATGATCAATTAACCGATGTTAATCCAAATGTTCGGAACTGATTATTTTTTTTAATCAGCAACTTGGAATCCATTATGAGCCATATTAAATAATTTCCAGCCCGGTTTTCAATATTTCATTAGCCAAAGGATTCGAAATCTGAAAATCAGCCTCACGGAATGCGTGGGGCTCAATTCTGGTATCAAATTTTCTTCTAAGCTTCATTAATTGAACCTGCATATCAAATGTATCCTTAAGTTTCTTAAATATAATGGCCAGATCAATGTCGCTGTCTTCTCGAATTGTTCCTTTAACATATGATCCGAAAATATATGCCTTTATGATATTGGGATCTTTTTTTCTTAGGAAATTAACATAGTTACGTGCTATTTCAGAAGCTTTGTCTTTATCCATTTCCTGAACTCCTTGATATTGTGAACCCATTCTTTTGTAAAAGCGTTTGAACACTTTTTGTGAAATTCTCTTTTATAATCATCATATCGCCCCCGTATATTGAAAGTAGATATGGTATCCAAAATATCTTTCTGATCACCATCAAGCTGTAAATTTCCTTTTTCAGCTAAACGTACAAGGTCATGAATAAAAGGAGGATTATTGGAATAGATTTTTTTGACAAACCAGGCTTTGAGTAATTTTTCTAGAACCAAGTGCCCAATAAACAAGGCCCAGGTGTTATCGCCTCTTTCTAACAAATGGGTCATTGCCTGAAAATCATCGTCAGAAGTTTCAACCCAATGCTTAATATGGTCATTATTTCTCATGAGTTATAACATACCACCTGCAAAAAAATGTATCTCGTGCCAACCTTACACCTCTGCTTCATGAAGAACCATTAATCGACTCCTGCACCTGTAACCAGGTCAGCCCGGACACCGCTCGGATCATTCTTCTTAAAGAACCGAGAGAGCCCTTTATGCCGGAAGCTTCTAATCATATTAACAGTGTAACAGTCAAATAAATGCTTGTAAAGGTTGGAATCCCTTAGGCAAGGTTTCAATTTAAGAGGTGTTCTTTACTGCTTCTGGAAATGGGAAAAAAGATGAAATCAAGGATTTTCGCTTTTGGTTAGAGTTTGGGCCGCTTGTACATGGCCTCAATAAGATCCCCAAAGGCCTCATTCACGTAACTCCGCTTCACCTTCATGGTCGGGGTGATTTCCCCGTCCTCTTCGTAAAGCTTCTTGGGCAGGATGGTAAATTTCTTGATCTGTTCAACGCGTGCCAGGGTGTCATTCACCTCTGATACTTCGCTCTGGATCTTCTTGTTGATTTCCGGGCTTTGGGTCAGATCCTTGTAAGTGGAAAACTGAACCTTGTTGTCCTGAGCGAATTTCACCACGTTGTCCTCATCAATCATGACGAGCGCTGAAATGAACTTACGCCGGTCCCCGATAATCACCGCGTCGTTGATGTAGGGGCTGACTTTCAATTTGTTTTCAATGTACTGGGGCGTGATGTTCTTTCCCCCGGCCGTAACCATAATGTCCTTTTTCCGGTCCGTGATCTTGAGATAACCATCCTCATCGATCTCCCCCACATCGCCGGAATAAAGCCATCCGTCCCGAATGGTTTCCGCGGTAGATTCCGGATTGTTGTAGTATCCCTTGAAAACGCTGGGGGATTTGACCAGTATTTCACCATCCTCGGCAATCTTGATCCGGGTTCCCGTGATGGGGGGCCCACGGTGCCGAACTTTACCTTGCCCACCCGGGACACACAGGTAACCCCGGTCCCCTCGATCTGACCGTACCCTTCCACCAGGTTCACTCCGATGGACTGGAAAAAATGAAGGACATCCGGAGAAATGGGCGCCGCACCCGAATAGGCCATCCGCATCCGGTCAAATCCCAACCGTTCTTTGAGCTTTCTAAACACCGCAAAATGGGCCAGGTTGTAGAGAAGTGCCAAAAAACCGGGGACCGGTTTGAAATCCATCAGCAGGGAAGCCCGCTTCTTGCCGATCTTGAGGGCCATACCAAAAACCATTTTCTTGAACCAGGTGGCATCGGACATGCGAATATACACGGCTGAGAGATACTTCTCCCAGATACGAGGAACCGCATAACCCACGGTGGGCGACACCTCGATCATATTGTCCGAGACCGTGTCCATATTTTCTATGAAATTAAGCGTATAACCGTGGGTAATGTGTCCCATGACCGAAAAAAGCTGCTCAAAGACGTGACAGAGCGGCAGAAAGGAAAGGACCTCATCTTCATCATTCATGGGATTTTCAGCGGTAATGGCCTGCCCCATCCACATGAGGTTTCGGTGGGTCAGCATGGCGCCCTTGGGCGGACCTGTGGTGCCCGAGGTATAAATGAGCATGGAAATATCTCCGGGGTTCACCTGCGCCATTCGCGTTTCAAAGCGCTCAGGCGCCTTTTCCAAGACCTTACGCCCCATCTGAATGATCTCTTCGTAGGTCATGACCATCTCATCTTCAAAATGCCGCAACCCTTCCAGATCCCAGACGATGACTTTTTTAAGATGGGGCACGTTATCCCAAAACTGTAGCCATTTATCCAGTTGCTCTTCATTTTCCACAAAGAAAAACCTGGAATCCGAATTGCCGACCACATACTCCACCTGGAGCCAGGCATTGGTGGAATAGACACCCACGGCGATGCCCCGAGCGCACTGAACGCCCATGTCAATAATCACCCATTCCGGGCAGTTGTCGCCGATGATGGAAACGCAATCCCCCGGTTCCAGCCCCATGTCCATGAGCGCCGACCCCACGCATCCGGCCTGGTGATAATAGTCATTCCAGGAAATATCCCGCCAGAGACCATACTCCTTGGTGCGCATGGCCACCCGGTCGCCGTATTTCAGAGCGGTCTCCTTAAACATGAGGGGTGCGGTTTCTATCGCCATCGTTTCTTCCGTTTCCACCGCTGAAAACCCTTGGCGGATTCCTCGCTGCGAATGCCCATGTAGAACTCTTTTACATCCCGATCTTCCATCAATTCCTGTGATTTTCCCTTCATGACAAACCGCCCGTTTTCCAGAATCAGCCC
>JAGHDR010000035.1 GCA_021159825.1 Deltaproteobacteria bacterium
CTCGAGAACAGGCGATGAAATATTATAAGGCAGATTCCCGATTACGGGGATTCTGCCCGGAAAATGTTTTCGCAACGTTTGCCAGTCCAACTTCAGGATATCCTCGTGCAGCAAAGTTACGTTGTTGAGGCCGGCCTTTTTAAGACTGCCACCCAGCCATTCCACCAGTTGGACATCCTTTTCAACAGCCACCACATGGTTCACCCGCCTGGCCAGGGGCAGGGTCAAAGCACCTTTTCCCGGCCCGATTTCCAAAACCGTATCGTCCGCCGAAAATCCCGAAAGGGATATAATCTTTTCGCTGATGGTGGGGTCCACCAAAAAATTCTGCCCCAGTCTCTTTTTGGGGATGAAGGATGAAGGAGAGCCATTTTCCGCCTTCATCCTTCCGCCTTCATCCTTCCGCCGTCCCGCCACCGCCGTATCCGTTTGAAAATATACAGGAAAACAAAATAGGAAGGTAATGCAACGACCGTGCCCATAATCACACCTCCCAAGAGAAACGCAGCCGCCATGAGCCCACCCGATTGAAAGGTTTTTTCCACAATGACCCTGGATCCCACACCGGATCGAACCATATCCATAATGGTTGAAAATATGGCGCTATGCCCTTCCATGCTCAGAATCGAGGCACCCAGCTTGTAGCTGAAGTAATATAGAAAATACCAGTTCAGGGGATTGCTGACCCATGTCCCCAGAGCCGCTGTGATTTTACTTCCCTTGAAAATGAGTGCCAGCGCAACGGAAAGGGCCATTTGAAACGGCATGATAGGCATCATGCCCGTAAAGATCCCGAACGCCATACCGAGCGCCAGCTCATGGGGATTGCCCCGCAATCGAATGAACCGGAGGCAGTAGTATCGGATAAGCCTGTGTGCTTTCAAGATTCAGACATCAGGTCCTGAATCGGATACCTGGCCCTCACGTCCACCGCCATATGGGCGATATCATTTCGCATAAACCGGTGGTAACCGGTCAAGGCGATCATGGCCCCATTGTCCGTGCAATAAGCAGGGCGGGGATAATAGACCCGAATACCGTCCGGACCCGCGGTTTCAACCAGACACTGCCTTAAATGGTTATTGCATGCCACACCGCCGGCGAGCATCACCGATGCCACCCCCATGCGTTTTGCAGCGGCCATGACCTTGTCCACAAGCACATCCACGACGGATTCTTGAAAAGACGCAACAATATCGTTCAAACTGATCTCCGCACTCAATGAAGGATCTTCGCACCATTTTTTCAGAAACAGAGAAACGGCTGTTTTAAGCCCACTGAAGCTGAAGTCCAGGGATGATTTGGACATGTAGGCCCGTGGAAACTTCACGCTGTCATGACGGCCTGTCCTGGATGCTTTTTCGATGGCAACCCCTCCCGGATAACCCATTCCGGAAATCTTGGCCACTTTATCAAAGGCTTCTCCGGCTGCATCATCCAGGGTCTGGCCGAGAAGGGTGTAACAACCAAAATCTTCAACATAATAGAGGCTCGTGTGCCCACCGGAGACCGTCAGGGCCACAAAGGGAAAAGGCGGATGTTCCGCCTCCAGGAAAATGGAAAGGATATGGGCTTCCAGGTGGTTCACGGCAATCAAGGGTTTATCCAGCACATAGGCCAACCCTTTGGCATAGTAGAGTCCCACCAGAAGCGCCCCCACCAGTCCAGGTCCCACGGTGACGGCAATACCGTCCAGGTCCGCCATGCCGATGTCGGCATGTTTCAGGGCCTCATCCACCACAGGCACAATATTTCTCACATGTTCCCTGGAAGCCAGTTCGGGAACCACCCCGCCATGCGGGTGATGCACGGCCACCTGAGAATGAATCACGTTGGCCAGGGTTTGATTTCCACCGGCCACAATGCCGGCGGATGTATCATCGCAGGATGTATCAATGCCTAAAACAATCATCCCGTTCTCAATGCTCTCATAATGTCAGATAAGCGCTTATTTTGCCATAAAGGGAAGCGCTGATCCCCCGGATGGATAACAGCTCATTCAACTGCGTAAACCCGCCCCTCCGTTCTCGGGAACGAACGATGGCTGCGGCCGTTTTAGGGCCGATTCCGGGTACAGCCGTTAACCCTAACGCAGTATCAGTATTGACGGAGATGGGAATTCCAAGGGTCATCCGCTGAAAAGGCGACATTTTACCTGAGTCCTGAATAAACACTTTCCTTACGAGCCGCGGCTCCGGAGGGAGGGACGTTTTCATGGCACCGCCCAGAAAGTTTATGAGCAACAGCAAGAAAAGCAGAAAAAAGCCCCCGGCACCGCTGACGGATGCCGGATGACGGTTCTCTGTCTTCCGACCTCTGTCATCTGTCCTCTGTCGCATGGTCCAAGCCAAAGGCGTCATGAAGAACACGTACCGCCAGTTCAGTGTATTCTTCCTCGATGACGCAGGAAATCTTAATTTCCGACGTACTGATCATCATGATGTTGATGTTCTTTTGGGCCAGGGCCAAAAACATCTTTTTGGCAATGCCCGCATGAACCCGCATGCCCACGCCGATAATGGAAACTTTGGCGATGTTCTCATCCCCCAGGACCGTTTCCGCCCCCACATCCTTCCCCACATCACTGACGAGCTTCATGGTCTTGTAAAAGTCCCCTTTGGGTACCGTGAAGGTGAGATCCGTGAATCCGTCCTGGCTGGTATTCTGAACGATCATGTCCACAATAATGCCGGCCTTGAAAATCGGATCAAATATTCTGAACGCCACCCCCGGATGATCCGGGGCTTTCCGTATGGTGATCCTGGCCTCGTTCTTGTTGTATGCCACACCCGATACCGCGACTTTTTCCATGTCCTTTGTTTCAGCAACCACCATGGTACCCCTTTCCTTGTTAAAAGTGGATCTTACGTGAATCGGCACATTAAATTTCTTGGCAAACTCCACCGCACGGATTTCGAGAACTTTCGCGCCCATGCTGGCCATCTCCAGCATTTCATCGTATGAAATGAAATCCATCTTCTGCGCTTTCCGACACACATGGGGATCCGTAGTATAAACCCCGTCCACATCCGTCAAGATCTCACACACATCAGCATCCAAGGCCGCCGCAAGGGCCACCGCCGTGGTGTCCGACCCGCCCCGACCCAGGGTGGTAATATCACCACGGGCGTCAAGACCCTGAAACCCGGCCACCGTAACAATCCGGCCCACATCCAGATTCCGGATAATCCGTGCAATCTCAATATCCCGTATTCTCGCTTTGCCGTGTAAATCATCCGTGTGAATCGCCGTCTGAAACCCCAAAAGCGAACGGGCGTCACACCCAAGGGATTTCAACGCTATGGCAAAGAGGGCAACACTGACCTGCTCCCCCGTGGACATAAGCACATCCAGTTCCCGCAAATCCGGATCAGGATCGATCGCTTTCGCCATGGTAATCAAGCCATCGGTTTGACCGGCCATGGCAGAAAGCACCACAACCATCTGGTTCCCCTCTCTGCCGGCTTCAATAACGCGCTCAGCCACCGCCTTGATCTTTTCAATGCCGGCCACCGAAGTGCCGCCATATTTTTGTACAATGCGTGCCATACTCCTTCCTCATTCAAGCGCCTGGCTTCCAAGCC
>JAGHDR010000264.1 GCA_021159825.1 Deltaproteobacteria bacterium
GGTACCGACAGACCTCAAGGGTCAATGCAGAGTTGGAAGTCCCACCGAATAGCTTTATGTCATGGTCCAACACGTAATCCTCACGGTTTATAAACGATCTATTTTTTCATTATGGCTGGGGCGGGAGGATTCGAACCTCCGAATGCGGGCACCAAAAACCCGTGTCTTACCACTTGACGACGCCCCATGAATTAATTCCGTCCACCACAAAAACCCGGCCCAAAGTTGCGGCGTCAAGAACTGATTTTGCATGGCGGGCCCGGGGTTTTGAATCAAAAATACCAAAAACGCTGGGGCCGCTCCCAGACATCAAAGCGCCGATGGCCCCGGCATCGGTCAAGGATTGCTTTATTTCCCTGATAATTGGGAACCTGGAAGCCGTAATCCGTTCCAAATCATTCTCCAACAGACGACAAACTTCCACCGGCATTTTCTCTAAATTTCTGATGATATCGTAACAGTCGTCTGTTGTCAACTCAAATTCCCGTTTGTCTTCTTTCAAAACCGCAAAAGACGGTTGGTCCAGGGCTTCGTAGACCGCTGCTGTTGAAACAGAAATATCAGGCATCACAATGATATAGGACAGTGACGGCCATTTTTGGATGGGTTCGAGTATTTCACCGATGCCGTGAGCCATGCAGGGGTTCCGCTTAAGAAAAAAGGGTACGTCAGCTCCCAGCTCCAGCGCCAATTCCGCCAGACGCTTCGGCGAGAGCGGCTGAGATGTACAAAGGGTTTCGTTCAGGGCCATAAGCACGGCAGCCGCATCGCTGCTGCCCCCGCCAAGACCGGCGGCCACGGGAATTCTTTTGGTGAGGGCGATGGAAAGTCCCTTGCGCCGGCCGCTCCGGGAAAAAAAGGATTGCGCCGCACGCCAGGCCAGATTTTCAGCGTTTGCCGGTGCCGAGTAGCCCCGGCAGGTCATTTGAATCCCAGGTTCCTCAATAAATTCCAGTTCGATATGGTCAAAAAGGTCCACCGGCGCCATAATGGAAACCAGTTCATGATAGCCGTCAGGCCGTCGTCCGGTGATTTTCAACCGAAGGTTTAATTTGGCGGGGGCAAGGACGCTGAAGGGCTGGTTAAAAGCAACGGTTGGCATGGTTTTTTCACCGGAGGGGTTTTAACTCTTTTCCTTCACATACCGCAGCCGAAGGTCCGTCAGAACATTTTCAATGAATTTTTCTTCATCACCGGCCAGGTTTCCGGCTGTCTTTTCCTTCAACATGGCAATGGTGTCAATGGTATGCTTGGCCAGTGGAAGATCTTTCTTCTTTTCATGGGTCTGAGGATCGGGCAGTTCGCCCAGATGGAACAGGGCTGTTGAGCTGAGGCTGAAAATGAGTGATGGAAAATTTATTTCGGGTAGCGGCATCTGAGAAGATTCCGGTGAAGGTTTTTTTTTGGTTTCGTTTTCTTCCGGCATTTATACCTCCCTTGAGTTGTCAGTTGTCAGTTGTCAGTTATCAGTAACAGCGTTTGGTATTAATTTAAAGATGTTTATACAAATCCGCACATAATCGTGAATATCTCTTCCATACTTCCAAATCCTCAAATTTCAAAATAACCTCCAGTGCTGACAACTGACAACTGACAACTGCCCTTAAAGATTAATCCTGCGCACAGAAATAATGTGTTTTAAATTCTTGATTTTTTGAATGATATCATCGTTGATCATCTCACTGATGGAAAGAAAAATAACATTTTCCTTATGTTCCTTTTCTTCACCCACCTGCATCCGGTTGATGTTAATGCCGCCTTGACCCAGGGTGGAGGCGATGGCGCCGATAACCCCGGGAACGTTTTCGTTATGGATCAACAGATTGTGTCCTTCGGGAATCGCCTCCAGATAAAAATTATTGATCCGGAGAATTCGAGGCAGTTTTTTCCCGAAGATGGTTCCGGAGACAATATGCTCATCCTCCAAGGTTCTGACGGTGAGTTTTGCAAGACTTGCAAAACCTTCGCTTGTGCTGGTCTTGGATTCCACGACCTTGATGCCCCTGTCGGCAGCAATATAGGCGGCATTAACAAAATTGACGTCGTGTTTGAGAATGGGTGTGAGTAATCCCTTGAGCATGGCGGTGGTCAGCGGCTTCACATCATATTGGGTGATGACGCCGGAATAATCAATCTTCACTTCCACCAGAGCGCTGTCGGACAACTGGGTCTGCAGGGAACCCATTCGTTCCATCAAGATGGCGTAGGGCCGAAGAACGGTCATCAGTTCAGCGCTGATGCTGGGGACATTGACCGCGTTTTTGACGGATCCATGGAGCAGGTAGGCGATGACCTGTTCGGCAACTTCCCTGGCCACATTATCCTGGGCTTCCCGGGTGGATGCGCCCAGATGAGGGGTGCAGATGAAGTTGTCCAAAGACATCAGCCTGCTTTTTCCGGGGGGTTCAGTTGCAAACACATCAAAGGCCGCGCCGGCAAGATGCCCGGATTCAAGGGCTTCACAGAGGTCTTCCTCCTTTACGATGCCCCCCCGGGCGCAGTTGAGCAATATGGCGTCCTTTTTCATTTTAGCAATGGTATCCCGGTTGATCATGCCGATGGTTTCTTCGGTTTTGGGCGTGTGGATGGTGA
>JAGHDR010000119.1 GCA_021159825.1 Deltaproteobacteria bacterium
ATCCATACAATCTCATCCACTTTGTCCGATAAAGCAGCATCCGTTTCGCCATAATGGGCCACAGCCACCACACGCGTTCCCTGTTTCCTTGCCGCATCCGCCACCAACAACGGGAACTGCCCGCCACCGGCAATCAGCCCGATGGTTTTATCCGGGGCCGACATCACCGAATCACACCCCGTTTTGACCCGGCGAGGAAATCCAGAAGAATCTTCAACTCCGGTATCATCTCCAGTTCTTGCTTGACCTGCAAAATTCCCATATCCAGTCGCTTGTGATCTCGCCACAAAATCCGGTACGCTTTTTTCAATACATCGATGGTTTCCTGAGAAAATCCTCTTCTTTTTAGGCCCCTCTGGTTGACACCATAAAGCCTGGCCCTTGGCCCGGCGGTGATCATATAGGGGGGGACATCGCGATCAATTCCCGCTTTGGCACCCAGAAAAGCATGGGCACCGATTCTCACAAACTGCTGAACCGCCAGAAAAGCATTTAAAATGGCGTACTCTCCGATATGGGTATGCCCGCCCAACGTAGCGCCGTTGCACAGAATCACCCAATCCGACAGCTGACAGTCGTGGGCCACATGGACATGCGCCATTAAATAGTTATGGTTTCCAACAACTGTCTCCCATTCCTCCTTGGTGGTGGCGCGATTGATGGTGACATATTCCCTAACGGTATTGTCATCGCCCATAATCAGGCGTGTCTCTTCATCACCATAACCCACGTCCTGGGGCGGTGTGCCGATAGAAGAAAAAGGATAAAGCCGGTTCCGCTTCCCTATGGTCGTATGGTCCTCAATGGCCACATGAGCTCCGATCACGGTATCACGACCAATGGTCACATGGTCGCTCACACTGCTGAACGGACCGACCTTGACGCCCGAATCAATCCGCGCATGGGGACTTATCGCCGCCAAAGGATGGATGTCTGTTAAATCACCCAATGGTTGCCACCATAACCGCCTCGGCGACCAGATGACCATCCACGAGGGATTTTCCCGCTATCTTCCATACCTTTGAGCCTGTTCTCAGCGCTTCGATTTCAAGTCGGATCTGGTCACCGGGAACCACCGGTTTTCTGAATTTCACTTTGTCTATGGCCACAAATCGGATGGGGTTGGCGTTTTCTCTTTCCATGATGCCGGGAATGGACAAACGCGCCATGATCCCACCAACCTGCGCCATGGCCTCAATAATGAGAACTCCCGGCATAATAGGCTCACCCGGGAAATGGCCTTGAAAGAAAGGCTCATTGGCCGTTACATTTTTGATGCCCACAACCTTTTTATAGGGCTCCAGCTCGATAATCCGGTCCACCAACAAAAAAGGATAGCGATGGGGAAGAATTTCGGTGATTTCCATATATGTCAAAGGAAGTTCAATCGATGGGCAGGCACGAAGGCCGGCCCCTACTCCGTCATCCGTCATCTGTCGTCCGACCTCCGTCATCTGTCATCCGGCTTTCCAATTCCCGAACTTGTTTCTCAAGACGCCGCAAGCGGTCGCTGAATTGCGGCAGCCGGGCAATCATGACCGTAGACCTGAGCCAGAGACGGTGATCGATAGCCGGAGTTCCGGAAACCACGCCGCCGGCGGGAATCGACTTTGCCACACCGGACTGGGACCCCACCATGGCCCCATCTCCAATCTCCATGTGATCAATCACGCCGACCTGCCCCCCAATAACCACCCCCCGTCCTAACTGAGAGCTCCCCGAAATCCCCGCAAGCGCCACAATGATGGAATGCTCTCCGATCACCACGTTGTGGGCAATCTGAACCAGATTGTCGGTTTTGACACCTTCTTTAATCCAGGTCTTACCGAACGCGGCACGATCAATACAGTTATTGGCGCCGATCTCAACATGATCGTCAATCTGAACGATCCCGGTCTGTGGAACTTTAACGGATGATGAACCATTCCGTACAAAACCGAACCCGTCGCTCCCGATGGTGGCACCGGCATGAACAATCACATCATTACCAATAACACAATCCCGCAGGACCGTTACATTGGGATACAAAATGCTCCTTTTGCCGATCTTTACCCCTTCATCAATAACAACCCCCGGAAAGAGCGTGGTCCCATCATCGATTTCGGAATCCTCACCCACATAAACCATCGGGAAAATTGATACATCTTCTCCCAATCGGCAGTTCTCGCCGATAAAGGCATCAGCGCTGATCCCTGGATATCGGGTGGGCGGCATAGCAAAAATCACCGCGATTTTCGAATAGGCCAGTTCCACGTGGGGGGTTACCACCTGCGGCCCCCTGAATTCGTCGTTTATCTCAGAAACCAGCAAGGCACCGGCCTTCGTGTTTTTCAGACTCTCACCATAACGGCGATCCGAAAAAAAAGAAATCTCCGAAGGGCCGGCCTGATCAAGGGAGTTAATACCCGTAATAACAAAGTTTTCATCGCCGATGCACTCTCCAGTTACAATTTCCGCCACTTTTATTAACGGTATTTCCAAGGATTTCTCTCTCCTATTGCTTCATCTTGTCGTAGGCCTTGATTACCTGAGCGGTGATATCAATGGTATCATCGTTGTAAATAAGCCCCACGGTACCCTGTTCCAGGATAATCGTATATCCCGCTTTCTTCGCGATCTTCTCAACAACCTTCTCGATCTCCCTGCCAACCTTGCGCGTGGCCTCAAACTCTGCGTCTTTCATTTCCTGGGTGACTTCGCCAACCATGTATTTATAGTGACGGGTCAACTTCCCCAGTTCCATTTCCTTGTCTTCTTTGGCGTCAAGGCTCAACATCATACTCTGCTTCTGTAGGTCTTTTTGCAGCTTTTCAATCTGCTGTCTTTCACCATCCAATTTTTTTTGATACAGGTTATATTTTTTCTTTAGTCCCTCCTTGATCCGCTGGAAATTTGCCGACCGCTGCTGAAGCCGCTTCATGTCCAGCACGCCGATCTTGACCCCGCCGGCAAAAGCGACTGTATACTGCATGGAAAACAAGAACGCCGTACCCAATAAAACCCAAAAAATCTTTTTCATTTTAATCCCCTCATAATATGGTTTTTCGTTATCTGCTTACATTACACCGCCAATGCTGAATTCCCATTTTCCTGTTCCCTCATCCTCCATTTTATCCAACTTCCATCCATACTCCAGACGAAGCGGGCCCAGTGGCGAATACCATCGCACGCCGGCGCCCACCGATTTTTTAAGACCACTGAAATTATAGTTTTCAGCAGAAGTCCACACATTACCGGCATCAAAAAATACGACACCCATCAAACCCTGCTCCATGAGCAATGGAAAATTGTATTCCACATTATAGCACATCATTTTTTCGCCACCAATATAATCGCCTGTTTTCGGATCGATGGGCGAAAGGGTCTGATAATCGTAACCGCGAACCGTATTGATGCCACCCAGGAAAAATTTCTGGTAAGTAGACAGCTTGCCCCGGTCGTTAATATATCCCCATCGACCCTGCACCATGAACACCGTATCCCAGAACAAGGGAAAAAACCACGCCGTTCTCAAACGATATTTGGTGAATTGTTCATCTCCGCTCAGGAATCCCCCGGCATACTGAACGGAACCATCATTGATGGACCCCCGGGTGGTATTGAATGTCCGGTCCCTGCTGTCCCGCTTGAGAAAAAGTGTAAGACTGCTGGTTATATTGTTGCCGGTCATGTCTTTGAGTACTTGCGAAGCCCCCTCGGAAACATCACTGATATCGGCATGGTCATAGCCATACATGAGGGTAACCCGGGTGTAGTCTAAATAGAGCGGTGCGCCAAGAGAAAGTCGGGTGCCATAACTGGCCCGGCTGTAGTTTGAATATTCCTGCCGAAACTTGTAAATATCAGTCCCCAGAGAGAGGCGCGTATCAAAAAGCCAGGGTTCCAGAAACCGGATGTTGAACTCCGTATTCCTTCCACCGATTCTGGCCGAAGCCATCAAACGCTGTCCATACCCCATGAAATTTTCATCGGCAACCTCAAATGTCACAAATGCCGAATAGGCCGAGCTGTACCCGGCGCCCACGCTGAACGTCCGGGTTCCCTTCTCTTTGACGTCCACGTTCAAATCCATCAAATCGTCACGACTACCCTTCTTGGTATGGAGCTGCACATCCTCAAAAAACCCTAGACGCCTCAAATTTTCAGAGCTTCGCTTCAGACCCTGTCCGCTAAAGTAGTCGCCCTCTATAACATTCAGCTCACGCCTGATAACCTTGTCTCTCGTGTGCTGATTCCCGGTTATGGTGATGCGCTCAAAACGGACTTTGGCACCTTTTGAGATCTGGTACGTGATATCGGCCAGATGGTTTTCATCGTCCTCCTTGATAATCGGCTTGATCTCTGCGTAGGCAAACCCCTGATTGGCATAAATATCCTGCAGACGGATCATATCATTTCGAACGGTCTCCCGGTTGAAAACCTTTTCCTTGCCGATATTGACCTGCTTTAAGAGCTCATCAGCGGGCTCGATAAGATCCCCCGCAACATTCACATTTTCAACCTCATACCGCTCACCTTCATCGATATCAATGGAAACCACCAATCCCTTGATTTTGTCGTCATAATAGACTTTTGGTTCCCCCACTTTGGTCTTGATGAAACCATGATTATGGTAAAAGCCGGTAATCTTATGCGCATCAAATTCCAGCTTTTTGTTATCCAGAATACCCGCCTTGGTAATCCAGGAAAGAAACCACTTTTCACTGGTTTCCATCATATCCCTGAGCTCATCGCCATCATAGGCCTTGTTCCCCTTAAACTCGATCTTCAGAATGTAAACCTTGTCATTTTCCTTAATGTCGTACTTCAGCAAAACCTCGTTGTTGGGGAGGGTTTCAGTGGTCTCCTTGATCTCGCCATTGTAATAACCCTTTTCCTTGTAAAAATCATAAAGACGATTGACACTTTGCTTGATGGCATTAAAATCCAGAATGGAATACAAATTGATCCCGAGCTCCTTCTGAAGATCTTCATCATCAAACTCATCATTGCCCACAAACACGATCTTGCCCACAGATGACTTTTCAACCACATTAAAGGTAATCACTTTTCCTGCCGGACCGTCGGACACATCCATGGTTATATCTTTGAAAAATCCCATTTTGTAGATGTCGCGAAGATCCTTGTCCAATTTATCCAGGTCCAGCCTGTCCCCGGGATCCGTACCCACAACAGCCAGAATAGCGGCCTTTTCGATGCGCCGATTGCCTGCCACATGGACGGAATCCACCTGAGGGACTCCGGTAACCCGATCTTCAACACTCAAAGCCAGTCGTTTCACCGACTCCGGAACCTCATCCATATCCTCAATAACCTGAAAGATAAAAAAAGGCATCTTTTTACCCGAAACATCAACGACTTTCAGGTCGATACTCCCCTTGTCGCCGATCTGGGTCATACTCCCTTTCACCACCCAATCAGCCATAAACCGATTTCCCAGGCGAACCAACGCTTTATCCCGGAGAACTTTTGAAAAAACAATCGGGTCTTTATTGATGGTATCGGGGGAAATCGTTTTGAAACCGTTTTGTTTCATCCTGAATGAGAGCATCTTCTGCAATCCAACTTGAAGATGGGCAAAGGATTTGGCGGCATTGATTTGAAACGGCAGAATACAGACGGTTCCTTTCTTTTCCCGGGCGGGGGCCTCCACGACTCCGAAACAGAAAACCATGAGAACCAATAAAAAAGCCCGGGATAAAACGGTGAAGGCCTTTCTTCCATATTCATCAATAAAGAACAACAAAAAGTGTTTGATACGCCTAGCGAATTCGACCATCAATCAACTCCATTTTTTTTGACATCTTTTCCGCCAATTTCCGGTTGTGGGTGGCAATGACCATGGCAACTCCCGCCTCCCGGTTCAGGCGAAAAAGCAGCTCGGCAATCTCCTCACCGGTCGCCCAATCCAGATTTCCCGTAGGCTCATCCCCCAGAATCAACCTGGGACTCATAATCAGCGCCCGCGCAATGGCCACACGCTGTTGCTCTCCACCGGAAAGCTCCCCGGCCCGATGGGTCATACGCCTTTCCAAACCCACACTGCAAAGCACATCTTCAGCCATATGCATCGCCTGCTTTCTGGAATGCCTGGCAATCAAAGCCGGCATCATGGCGTTTTCCAACGCATTTAATTCAAGCAACAAATGATGAAACTGAAACACAAAACCAATCTCCCGGTTTCGCAAACGGGACAAACTCCGCTGGTCCATTTCATAAATGTCAAAACCGTTGAACTTGACGGTTCCAGCCGTAGGCGGGTCCAGGCTCCCCATAATGTTGAGCAGGGTTGATTTTCCCACGCCTGACGCACCGGTGACCGCCAGGCTGTCGCCGGGATAAAGTTCCAGATCAATCCCTTTCAAAACCTCAATGGTATCGCCTAAATGCACAAAAGACTTGCTTACCTCATCAAAGGTCAACATGGGCGAACGGGAAATCCCTTCGGTCCGTAAGATGCTCTCGTTTAAGCGATCATTCATACCGGAAGGACTCCACGGGATTCAACCTTGATGCATACCACGCCGGATAAAGGGTCGCCAGAAATGAAATGACCACCGCCGAGGCTGCCACAATGGAAACATCCGAGACTGAAACTTGAACCGGCAGTTTGGACATGTAGTAAACATCGGAGGGAAGGTTGATAAACTTATACCGGCTCAACAGATAGCATAAGCCGAGCCCGGAGAAAAGACCGACGATGGTTCCAATAACGCCGACCAGAATACCCTGGAGCATGAAGATACTCATAATGCTGCGGGCGGAAGCGCCCATGGCCCTCAAAATGGCCACATCCCGCGTCTTTTCCATGACCACCATCACCAATGTGCTGATAATATTCAGGGCGCCGACTAAAACAATCATGGTCAGGATGACGAACATGGTGAGTTTTTCAAGCTTGAGCGCCGAAAAAAGGCTTCGATTCATGAGCTTCCAGTCTTTGGTCCAGTAAGGATATCCCAATGACTTCTTGATTTTTTTCGCAATAATATCCGACTGATAAACCTCCTTTACTTTTAACTCAAGCCCCGTCACACTGTCACCCAGGGCCAGAAAACGTTGGGCTTCCCCAAGCGAAATATATACCATCGAAGCATCATATTCATACATACCGGAATCAAAAATGGCGGTCACGGTGAACCTTTTGGTGTTGGGCGTCCTACCTAAAGGGGTCAATTTCCCCTCGGGTGAAATCACCGTCACCAGGCTTCCGGTGGCGGCGCCGATCTGCTTGGCCAATTCGCTTCCGATGATGATCGAGGGAATGCCGTTTTCAGCTTCACCCAAGGACGACGGGGACCCTTCCTTGATCATTTTATCAAAGCTGACCACCCGGGCGGCACTTTCGGGATCCACCCCCCGCAGTACGGCGCCGGAAACCCTTCCTGAATTATTGAGCATCACCTGGGTGTAGATGAAAGGGGTTATGGCCACCACCCCGTCCATCTTTTTTACCTTTTCAGCAACCTCTTGGTAACCGTTGAAAATCCCGCTGAGGTTCAGCACCAGGACATGGGAATTCACACCCAATATTTTGCTCATGAGGTCCGATCTGAACCCATTCATCACGGAAAGTACCACCACCAACGCCATGACGCCTACCATCACGCCCAGCACGGAAATAATGGTAATAACGGAAATAAAGCGCTGTTTCCGCTTGGCTTTCAGATATCGAAGTCCTAAGAATAACTCATACATGAGCGAAACGGCCTATGCCTTCGGCCGCATCTGGGGAAACAGGATGACATCCCGAATGGAGGGCGAATCGGTGAGCAGCATCACCAGCCGATCAATGCCGATTCCTTCCCCCGCCGTCGGCGGCATACCGTATTCAAGGGCGGTGACGTAATCCTCATCCATGAACAATGCCTCCTTGTCTCCGGCATCCCTGAGCGCCACCTGGCTTTCGAACCTGCCTTTCTGATCCACGGGATCATTTAATTCCGTAAACGCGTTGGCAATCTCCCGGCCCCCGATAAACAGTTCGAATCGATCGGTCAACGAAGGATCCTGGTCATTACGCCTGGACAGGGGTGAAACCTCCGTGGGATAACCGGTTACAAAAGTGGGTTGGAGGAGATGGGGTTCCACCAGGTGATCAAAAAGTTTGGTTAGAATCTGTCCGTGCCCGTCCCGGTCCTGAACGGCAATGCCAAGACTCCGGGCCAGAGCTGCCGCCGGTTCCCTGTCATTAAAAACGGTTTCTTCCACATCTCCCGTCTCTCTTAAGGCATCAAAAAGGGAAATCCTTTTCCATGGGGGCGTAAAGTCAATGCTCTTTCCCTGGTATTCAATTACCTGCCCACCACTCACCTGTTCAAGAAGGTGACCGAAAACATCCTCCGTCAAACCCATCAAATCCTCGTAAGTGGCATAGGCCATATAGAATTCCATCATGGTAAACTCAGGATTGTGCTTAATGGAAAGGCCCTCATTCCTGAAATTACGGTTGATTTCAAACACCCTTTCAAGGCCACCCACCACCAGCCGTTTCAGGTAAAGCTCCGGGGCCACTCTCATGTAAAGATCCATCCCCAGTGCGTTGTGATGGGTTATGAAAGGCCTCGCAGTAGCCCCGCCCGGAATGGGCTGCATCATGGGCGTTTCCACCTCCAGGAAGTCTTTTTCGATAAAAAACTCACGAATGGCCTGGATAATCCGACTCCGGGTTACAAAAACTTCCCGCACATGATCATTCATGATCAGGTCCACATACCGCTGCCGGTATCGGGTTTCAACATCGGTTAAGCCATGCCATTTTTCGGGAAGGGGTCTCATGGATTTGGAAAGCAGCGTAAGATCCTCCGCCACAAGGGTTAGTTCTCCGGTTTTGGTTCTAAACAACGACCCCTTTAGCCCCACGAAGTCGCCGATATCCATCAGCTTGAAGGTATCGAATTGATCGGGTTGTATCTTGTTTTTCCTGACATATGCCTGAATTCGACCGGTTCGGTCTTTGATGTGAATAAAGGACGCTTTTCCAAAATCCCGTCTGGAAACAATTCGACCGGCCACAGCGTAGCAATCTGTTTCCTGCTCCAGCTCCTTTTCATCCATACCGCCGAATCGCCGCAGAATTTCTCCCGCGGTGATATCCACCTGGTAACCCGAAGGATATAGATTGACGCCACTCGCCCTCAACTTCTCTACTTTGTTCGCTCGATCTTCTATAATTGCACTCGATTTTCCCATAATTACACAAAATCCATCCTGATTTTATTGTCTGAAACGACCCATTCCATCACAATTGATTAACCTCACTTATTTAATTCAATCAGCTATTATAGTCAAGGTCAATAGCAATAAGAAAAAACAAGAAAGTTGTCAGTTGTCAGTTGTCAGTAAAAGCCTGTTGGTATTAATCTATTCTCAATTCTCTGAAGGAACCTTTTGAATGCCGTTCGATGCCTTCTGTTTTCAAAATAACCGCCAGTCCTGACAACTGACAACTGATAACTGACAACTGATAACTGCGGCTATGCCGCGTTAGATAATATCGCCCACTATCCGTCATGCCGATGATTTGCTTTGATGTGCATCCCCGCCAAACATCGCTGCACCTGGGGGGCAAATACAAGAGCTGCCCTAAAATCTCTTTTCATGCGCAGCAGATGAGATATCAAAAGAGGCTTTCGAATGATCAGCCCGAAAAGGTGGGAAAACCGGGGACGGCCTTGCGGATCAACACATTGGTAGATGGATTCCGGAATCGTGACATCCGCTGAATCACAGATGGTCCGGATGGCGAAAAAAGGAAGCCCTGACCGGCTTGCAGCACGCGCCACAGCCGCGGACTCCATGTCAACGGCCATGACTCCGGTTCGGTCAAACAGCGCCCTCTTACCCGCAGCATTGAAAACCGGCTTTTGAACCGTAATGATCGGCCCCCAACTTACGGTAAGGCCATCGGCAGCTTCAAAATTGAAGGTTACGTCGGAATCGAGCCCACCCTTTTCCCAGACCAGGGAAACCCCGCCATCCCCTTCCAAGAAAACCGCATCCGCAAACACCAGATCACCAATTCTCAGCCCAGGATCCAGCCCACCTGAAACGCCAAAACATCCCAAGGCTGCCACGCCTTCTTCAGAGAGCCAATTGGCAGCGGAAAAAGCGTTGTCCATGCCCATGCCCGACTGGACCACCACCAGTTTGGTTTCGTCCTTCAAAACCGCATGGCGATGCAAAAAGCCTTTGGTTTTCTGACGGCAACGACGCCCGGCTAACGCTTTGGCCTCACCCGGAAGCGCCGTTACAATACCGATTGTTTTGTTCATGTATGGGGATGTTTCAGGGTTACTTCATCTTGGAGGGTCTTTTCCTCGATGCACAGTCGGCGGTATTCACCCAATGCCCAAAGGGGAAAGAACTGACCATATCCATGGTAACGCAGATAAAACACATTGGGAAAACCCGTACCGGTGTAAAATTTTTCATCCCATTTTCCCTCTTTGTCCTGCTGGTTGATCAGGTAGTGGACACCCCGCTGCACCGCAGCGCTTTTCACTTCACCGGCAGCCATGAGTCCGAGGAGCGCCCACGCGGTCTGGGAAGGGGTACTCTTACCCTTTCCCGCAAAATCGGGATCCATGTAGGAATAACAGGTCTCGCCCCAGCCATTGTCTGAATTCCGGCAGGACTTCAACCATTGAACGGCCCTTCGGATATAGGGCTGGGAGGGATCTTCGCCCAGACGCCCCAAACCTTTTAACACGGACCATGTGCCGTAAATATAATTGACACCCCAGCGCCCGAACCAGGCCCCGCAATCTTCCTGTTCCCTTCGCAGAAAATCCAGTGCTCTGGAAATGGGCGGGAAATCGGATCCGTATCCCAACATGGCCAGGAGTTCAATGCATCGGCCCGTCAAATCGGATGTACCGGGATCCAGGAGTGCCCCATGGTCGGCAAACGGAATCTTGTTCAGATACAGGTAGTTGTTGTCAATGTCAAAAGCACCCCACCCGCCATCGGAGCTCTGCATGCCGATCACCCAGCTCACAGCCTTGGCGATTTTTCCCCGGTATCTTGGTTCTTCTAAAGCACCGGCCCTCAGGAGCGCCATCAGAACCACGGGCGTGTCGTCCACATCCGGATAAAAGGTGTTTTCGAACTGAAAAGCCCACCCGCCCGGTTCAAGATCCGGCGCTCGATAAGCCCAGTCCCCGGGGACAAGAATCATCTGTTTGAAAAGCCACCGAACGGCCCCCTGAACCGATTCATGGTTTGCGGCAAGCCCCCCTTCAAGTACGGCGGAAAGGCTCAAACAGGTATCCCATATGGGGCCCAAACAAGGTTGGCAGTAGCTTTCATCCCCTTGAGTGATCAGCAGATCTTCTATGGCCTGTATTCCCCGAACAACATCCGGGTGGTCATCAGAATATCCCAGGACCTTCAGCGCCATCACCGCATTGGCCATAGCGGGAAAAATGGCTCCGATACCCCCCTCTCCCCTCATCCGTTCACGGGTCCAGATTTCGGCCAGCTTAAGCCCTTTTTTCCTCAGCACCCGGGGCATCAAGGGATTTACTTTTTTCAGGAAACGATCCAGAAGCAAAAAGCAGTTCTTAAAAAAACTGCCCGGGACAAAACGATCCAGGTGTTGAAGCTCGTTTCCGGGGGATACAAAAAGCTCTGAAATGCCCTCTTCCGGGGCCAAGCGACACACGGGTCGTTTCGCATAGAGAATGAGGAGCGGAACAATAACGGTCCTTGACCAGTAAGATATTTTATTGAGGTGAAAGAAAAACCATTGGGGCAGAAGCATGATCTCGATGGGCATGGCCGGTGTCGTTTTCCAGGGAACCTGACCGAAAAGGGCCAACATAATGCGGGTAAACACATTGGTTTGTGCGGCGCCTCCCTGCGCCAGCACATAGGCCCTGGCCCTGACCATATGGGGGACATCGGGAGAATCTCCCAATTGCTTCAGGGCAAAATAGGCTTTAACCGAAGTGCTGACATTGGCCTCACCCTCGTAATACAAGGGCCACCCGCCACTATCAAGCTGCCGGTTGCGCAGGTAATTGGCGAACCCCATCTTGAGATCCCCAGGGATTTCGCGCCCTAGAAATCTCTGCAGCAGAATGTATTCCGACGGAATGGTTGCATCCGCCTCCAGGTCAAACACCCAGTATCCTTTTTCGTTCTGGATATTCAGAAACCGATCTCTGGTTCTTCGAATGGATTCATTCAGGCGCTCCACAGTAAACAAAGGGGTGGCAGGAAGATCGGCGTCTGTCTCTTCATGATGGGTCAAATGGGGTTTTACGGGATAAATGGTCCACCTTTTTGGATTAGCGAGAACTTTCAAGGCTGTGCGGATGCGCTGCTTCATTTAAATCAGTAATCCTCCAGAAAAGGCTTATTCGGAGCTTATATATGACTATCCCTTAAAATTCAAGGGAAAATGGCGTGCAAAAATACCCCCATCAGTTTATAATCCCCGTGAGCTCTAATCATGATGATAACCCGGATAATTTCAATAGATGGAATGGGGGAATTTTGATATGAAGGAAAAATACTGTTTCCAAGGGGTCCTCCTGGTGACTTTTCCCGATATGGCTGGATTTTGTTGAAGTGAATGTCGAATAGAGGGACACTATAGTAGTCCTCATATAACTTGATACTATTTTTGAGCCAGTTATCCTCGATATATAAGGTCGATTTCAGTCCTTAAACAGATCAAGTCATATGGGGATGCCTATAATTGGCCATAAGGGCAACGGGGGCAGGGAAAACGCTTCCTGTTTATGCTACTCGGCGTTTTGGGCGGAGTGGACAAGAAACGAGGAACGGGACATGCCCCGCTTTTTTGCCATAATGTCGATCTGTCTCAGGGTATCTTCCGGGACCGTGATATTGACCCTCATGGTCTTGGGCCTTATGTCCGGAATATGCACTACCATAAATGCTGTGGCGTCAGCATAGTCAGGATCATCCATTATGTCCTCGAGGGCAGAAGGTTTGGGAATGGTTTCGCCATCCCGGAGCATCCCTTTGAGATGAAAGGGCAGGGCCTGTTGGGCCATATCTTTTGCCTCGTCGATGGTGCTTCCAGCGGTGATGCATCCGGGGAAATCCGGGAACGAAACACCATAGTCGGTTTTCAGATCTTTGTGAACAATCGCAATATAATTGGCCATGGTAACCTCCAGAGCTAAGTAAGTTTGATGCCGGATTGGTACTCAATGCTCTTGAGGGTCCCAATGGGTATGTCCTTTTCAGGATGAGGAACCGTTACCCGCCCCTTTTTCAAGGGATGCCGAAACTGCACATGGGAGCCTTCTTGATCAACCTTGTACCATCCGTCTTTTTTGATCATTTTGATCACTGCCCTGCTATTCATG
>JAGHDR010000142.1 GCA_021159825.1 Deltaproteobacteria bacterium
AAATTTTCAGACGGGGCTGAAAGAGGTCAGCTCTGTCGAGGAAATAGAGGGAAACGAGTATATGCGTCTTATGCGTCCGTTATTAACGGAAAAAGGCTGCTTACAATGCCATGCTGTACAGGGATACAAGCTGGGGGATATCCGAGGCGGGATAAGTGTCTCAATCCCCATGGCTCCCCATATGGCTATTACGCAATCCCATATTCTTGCATTGTGTGTTGGGCATGGTTTACTTTGGCTGGCCGGGCTTGCTGGGATCGGCTTCGGTTTTGGTCGCTTGAATCAGCAGATCCATAAACGCATAGGCGTGGAGGAGGCGCTGCGGGAGAGTGAGGAAAAGGCACGGCAATACCTTGATATTGCCGGGGTTGCATTCGTTGCTCTCGACAATGAAGGTAACATAACACTAATCAACCAACGAGGTTTGGAAATCCTCGGTTATCAACGGGAAGAACTTCTTGGAAAGAACTGGTTTAGAACCTGCCTGCCGGATAGGTTTCAGAAAGATGTTTTAGATGTTTACTCTCAATTGATCAGGGGTGAAATTGAGCCTGTTAAATATTATGAAAACCCGGTATGTGAAGGAAAACGCCGTAGACCTGATCGTCCTTGACATGGTCATGCCAAAAGGGATCAACGGGCGTGAGACTTACCAGCAGATCATCAAAATCCGTCCCGGCCAGAAGGCGGTTATCGCCAGCGGGTATGCCAAAACAAAAGAGGTGGATATGGCCCAGGAATCAGGCGCAGGCAAATACATAAGAAAGCCCTATACTCTGGAAAAAATAGGGGTTGCTGTTAAGAAAGAATTGGAAAAATAGGTGGTTTTCATTTCAACCCCTTAAATCGGTGTGTAAGGCAACCCCACGCTTTCGGCCACGGCTTTGTACACCACATCCCCTTTGATCACATTCATCCCTCTGGCAATCTGTGGATTTTCTTTCATAGCTCTTTCATAGCCCGAATTGGCGATTTCAAGGGCGTAGGGAAGGGTGGCGTTGGTGAGTGCCATGGTGGCGGTTCGGGGTACGGCGCCGGGCATGTTGTTGACACAGTAATGGACGACGTTTTCTTCCACGTAGGTGGGATTTTCGTGGGTGGTGGGATGGCTGGTCTCGCAGGCGCCCCCCTGATCGATGGAGATATCCACGATGGCGGCTCCCGGCTTCATCTTTTTGAGGAGCTTTCTTGAAATCAGCTTGGGTGCTGCCGCCCCCGGAATCAGCACTGAACAGACGATCAGGTCCGCTTTTATAATTTCCTCTTCCAGTATCCCTTCATTGTTCATGAGCGTGGTAACACTTCCCCGCATGACGTCGTTGATGTAATCCAGTCGCTCCTGGTTGATGTCCAGTATGGTGACACGCGCCCCGGTGCCCACAGCGCTGAAACAGGCATGCAGTCCGGAAACCCCTGCCCCGATGATGACCACATAGGCCGGTCTGACGCCCGGTACGCCGCTCAGCAGCACGCCCATGCCGCCGGATTTGGCTTCAAGGCAATAGGCCCCCGCCTGTATGGACAATCGTCCTGCCACGGCGCTCATGGGTGCCAGAAGGGGAAGGGCGCCGCTATCGGTCTGAATGGTTTCGTAGGCAATGCCCACCACCTTTTTCTCAACCATTTTTTCGGCCAGTTCCCTGGCGGCTGCCAGGTGAAGATAGGTGAAGATGATCTGATCCTCTCTCATCAGGTCATACTCAATGGGAAGGGGTTCTTTAACCTTCATGATCATATGTGCATCAGCCCAGATGTCCCTCTGGTGAACAATGATTTTTGCGCCCGCCTGGATATATTGTTCATTGGGAAAGCCGCTTCCAAACCCCGCGTTGGATTGAAGCAGGACCGTGTGGCCGTTCTGTACGAGAGTCCTGACGCCGGAAGGGGTAACCGCCACCCTTTTTTCAGCCACCTTTACTTCCGTGGGAATGCCGATAATCATGGTTCCTACCTCCTTTAAAGACAATCAGGTGACAAAAATTCTGGGCACCCGTTTTCCAATGGAGCAGACAATTTCATAGTTGATGGTATCCAGTTGGTCGGCCAGTTCATCCACGGTGGGCTTTTCGCCAAACAGAACCACTTCATCCCCGGGTTGAACATTCTTGATATCCGTAACGTCAAACATGCACATGTCCATGCATACCCGTCCTATCAGGGGCGCGGGCCGATTGCGGATCATGGCATACCCGCGATTGGACAACCCTCGGCTGTAACCATCGGCGTAACCGATGGGAAGGGTTGCAATGTGCATGGGTTTTTCGCAACAAAACGTATGGCCGTAACTGATGGGGGTTCCTGCGGGCACCCGTTTCAGGTAGGCGATTTGGGTCTTGAGAGTCATGGCCGGTTTCAGGGCTACACTACGGCTCACATGGGGGGAGGGGTAGAGACCGTACATCATGATGCCGGGCCTGACGAGATCAAAATAGGAGTCGGGAAAATCCAGAATGCCCGCACTGTTGGCCAGATGTTTCTGAGGTATTTTGACACCCGATGCGGCAATTTCCCGTACCAGTTCACTGAACCGTTCAATCTGTTTGCGGGTAAATGTTTTGTCTGTGTGATCCGCGCAGGGCAGATGGCTGAATATGCCTTTAAGATGGAGATTCTTATGGTGGCTGATTTTTTGAACAAAGGCCGGGGTATCCCGGGGGGCAAGTCCGATGCGACCCATGCCGGTGTCCACCTTGATGTGAACGCTGATTTTGTCGGAAGATGCTTCGCCCGCCTGATTCAGGGCTTCGGCCAGTTCCAGGGTGCAAAGGGTTTGTTCCAGCCGGGATTGGACCACCTTGGGGGCTTCCTTCGGGTGGATCACCCCCAGAACCAGAACAGGTGCCTCAATCCCACCGGATCGAAGGAATTCCCCTTCTTCAGGCAGGGCCACCCCCAGACAGGTGGCGCCGCTTTGCAGCGCGGTTTGACTCACGTTTACGGCCCCATGCCCATAGGCATCGGCTTTGACCACAGCCATCAGATCCCTACGATGGCCGATAATGCTTCGAGCCGTCGCGACATTAGCGGCTATTGCGTTTAGATTTATGATGGTCCTGGTTGCCCGTTCCATGGTTGTTTTTATGTTCTCAAGCCGCCATCGGATACAAAACTCATTTTGGTTTCCGTGGTTCCGTTGTAAATAACCGCTACGGTTGCCACTTCCAGACCGTATTGGTACACCTGATGCTTTGCTTAAACAAGTAAAAAGTGATCCCGCAAGTATCAGAAAATTGTGGGCGCGGACGGGGCCGACATGCGCTGCTGTCTGAAAATTTATCTTGATATTGTAAGGTTTCTTGTATACAATTTCGGAAAACTCCTACCTGAATAGGGCATTAAAAACATGTTTGCATTTCAAAAAATTATTGAAAAACGGATACGGGATGCGCAGAAGAATGGGGACTTTGATAATCTCCCGGGAAAGGGAAAACCCATTGACCTTGAAGACGACCGCAATATTCCGGAAGATCTTCGGCTGACCTATAAGATTTTGAGAAATGCCGATTGTCTCCCCCCTGAAATCCAGCTCAAAAAAGAGATCCGGACCCTGGAGGACATGCTGGACGACATCCCTGACGAAAAAGAAAAGTTTCGACATATCAAGAAAATCAATTACAAAATCATGCAGTTGAATATGATGGGCAAGGGGTCCCCGCTCTTGGGAGAGTCCGAAGTCTATTACCGGAAAGTGCTCGACAAAACGGATCGGAAGTAAGCTAAGGTTCGCGGTCCGCAAGTGGATGGGAGCTTCTGTCCATGGATATGAAAAGGGACTACTACGAGGACGTGCAGCTCTTTTCATTAGGGGTAGTGGTTTTCTGGTTTGCAGCCCTGATACTCTGCCTTGCCTTGTTTCCGCTTTTTGTCAAGAATTACTACGTGTATATGGCCAACTACATGGCCATCAACATTATTGTGGCCGTGGGATTGAATCTCCTGGTGGGCTATACCGGTCAGATATCCCTGGGACATGCGGGATTCTTTGCCCTCGGGGCCTACGGTACCGTGGTTTTCGTGGCCAAGGCCCATCTGCCCTTTCTGTTGGCCTTGCCGGCCGGCGGTCTGGTGGCAGCTTTTTTCGGGTTTCTTCTGGGCATTCCCGCCTTGAGGCTTGAGGGACCCTATCTCTCCATTGCCACCCTTGGGTTCGGGCTCACCATTACTCAGGTGATCGGGTGGGTCGAACTTTTCGGCGGTCGGCAGGGCTGCATACGCCGCCCCTGACCATCGGTCCCTGGTACCTGAATTCCGACCGGGATTTTTACTATCTGCTGATGGTCGTCACCGTCATTTTAGTGCTTGCGGCACGCAATCTTATCAAAACCAAAGTGGGACGCGCCTTTATTGCCATTCGCGATGCGGATATCGCGGCTGAAACCATGGGCCGGGCCCTGATGAATTGCCCGAAACTGCTTTTCCTGGATGAACCTTTCCTGGGGCTTTCACCGATTTTGGTGAAAGAGATTTTCAAGATTATTCAAACCATCAATAACC